>NZ_KV831351.1:0-36748 GCF_001837075.1 Staphylococcus sp. HMSC063F05 | reverse complement strand
AACAAACCACCCGTTCATACGGGTGGTTTTGATTCATAATATAAGTTACATAATTAACCTTCATCCATGCCTACAATTTCTTTATTGAATATATTTAAATCTTTATTTACTTTTTCTTTCAAATCAATTGAAAATCGAGACTTTCAATTGATTTGCTATTTCGCAGTATGTGTCCAGTCATGTTTTCCTTTATAGCGTTTAACATGTGCATATACTTGATCTGCAGCATAATCTAGGTTTGTATAAACAGTAATGCTATATGCTGATTGATTGACCTCAAAAGGTTCTTCAAGAAATACTTCTTTAAGATGAGAGAAAAGGTCATTCATTTGCGTGTGCTCTAAGCTTGGATATTCTCTCAAAGTCCGTTTTAAGAGCTTACCATTTTTTTCTTCAAGTGCTTGAACAACTATAACAAAGCGTTCCTCTTTCTTTATAACATCATCGAATAAATTTGTTTGTCCAACCATGTTATCCACCTCTATACCATTTTATTATCTTTATTATACATTATAAGTTTTAATCATAAAATAACGAAAATTTATGTATGGTGTTAAATCATTCAAAAGAGGGTGAACAAAATTCTTATCGAATTCGAAGCTCCACTATAGTCTATAGTCTCGACATATATTTTCAGTAGAAATTAAGTATGAAATACTCTTTAGCATTGAGATTACTGATATTGAAATTGATGTATGCATTTTGAGTTCAACTATCAATTATTAATATTAAGAAGGCCTGTGACAAAAATACACGTCACAGGCCTTCTTAATAATTAATTCTTGTAATTATGCGGAGTTAAATCTATTTCTTCCAGTTTGACAAAATGTGTCCGTTTGATTAATTTATGAGCAATATAGATGATAGCTAGAATAAATAATGGTGTAAAGTTTCGAATGACACCTAAAATATCACCAGATGCGATACTACCAAAGGAACTACCTAATAATAAGAATAATAATGTGAAAAGGACAATAATAGGTCCGACTGGGTAAAAAGGTGCTTTATATGGCAACAGTTTATCTGGATTTTTACCCTGTTTTTTAATTGCTTGTCTTAATCTAATTTGTGACCAAATACTAGATCCCCAAACTACAATAACCATAGATCCTATGATATTTAATAAGTTAAATACAGCATTAGCATTAAAATTAGCATAAACAATGACTAATACAATAATAATATATGTTGTAATTAATGCACGCATAGGTAATTTAGTTTTATCATTGAGTTTTCCAAAGAATTTAGGTGCTTGTTTATCAGCACTTAAAGAAAATAGCATTCTACTTGTTGTATAAATACCAGAGTTAGCTGCTGATAATAATGATGTTAAGATAACAGCGTTGATGACGGATGCAGCAAAAGTGATCCCTATTTTATCGAAAACAATTGTAAACGGACTTTGTGATACAGACTCATTTTCATTAAGTAAAAGTGGATCCGTATATGGAATGATGGCAGCTATCACAGCTATAGACAATACGTAAAAGAGTAATATTCTCCAAAATACCTGTTTTATAGCTTTAGGCATTGATTTTTCGGGATTATTTGATTCACCAGCTGTTACTGCGACTACTTCAGTACCACCAACTGAAAAACCTGCAACTAAAAGAACGCTTAATATGCCTGATATTCCACCGACAAAAGGTGCTTGACCTTTAGTATAATTCTCAAAGCCATATGTATGACCACCAAGAATACCGAAAATCATCATAATTCCAAAAATAATAAATACAATTATAGTAATGACTTTGATCAGTGATAACCAAAACTCAGTTTCTCCAAAAGCTTTAACAGAAAAAATATTAATTAAAAACAACAGAGTTAAGAAAATTAAGCTCCATGTAAGTGGATTTAAAACTTTAAATACATCCCAATATTGTAATACATTGGAAGCAACAATGATATCTACACTTGTTACAAGTGACCACATACCCCAATACAACCAACCCATTGTAAAACCAAGTGACGAATCAACAAATCTGGTAGAGTATGAACTAAAAGAACCAGAAACCGGATAGAAAGTTGCTAATTCTCCTATTGATGACATTAAAAAATAAAGCATAATACCAATTAGTATATAAGCTAATATAGCTCCTCCTGGGCCAGCTTGAGAAATGACACTTCCAGTTGCCACAAAAAGTCCAGTACCTATAGCGCCACCTATAGCTATCATAGATATATGTCTCGAATTGAGACCACGTTTCATATTATTATCTTCCATATGCCGTCTCCCATCTATCTTAAAATATATCCCTCATTTTAATCTTTTTAAAGATACTATTCAATAACTTTTTAGTACTTTAAAGCGTAATTGTTAAATTTTTCTGATATTTCTTATGTTTTTCTATCAATAATTTTAAAATAAGTTTATTTGCTATCGGAAAAGGGTTTAATTAAAATAGATACTACATAGTAATCAATATTAAATATAAAAGTGAGGGGGAGCTTGCTATGTCAAAACAGGATGGAAAATTAACTGGACTTTTTGGTGCGCCAGTTTCGGATAGAGAAAATAGTATGACAGCAGGACAACGTGGACCATTATTAATGCAAGACGTTTATTATTTAGAACAAATTTCTCACTTCGATAGAGAAGTGATTCCTGAACGTCGTATGCATGCGAAAGGTTCAGGTGCATTTGGAACGTTCACAGTTACAAATGACATCACACAATATACAAATGCGAAAATATTCTCAGAAGTCGGAAAACAAACAGAGATGTTTGCACGTTTTTCTACTGTTTCAGGAGAACGTGGAGCAGCAGATTTAGAACGTGATATACGTGGGTTTGCCTTGAAATTCTACACTGAAGATGGAAACTGGGATTTAGTAGGTAACAATACGCCAGTTTTCTTCTTTAGAGATCCTAAACTATTTATTAGTTTGAATCGTGCTGTAAAACGAGATCCACGTACAAATATGAGAAGTGCACAAAATAACTGGGACTTTTGGACAGGTCTACCGGAAGCATTGCATCAAGTGACAATATTAATGTCAGATAGAGGTATGCCAAAAGGATTCCGAAATATGCATGGATTCGGTTCTCATACGTATTCTATGTATAATGATAAAGGTGAACGTGTATGGGTTAAATATCATTTCCGTACACAACAAGGAATTGAAAACTATACTGACGAGGAAGCGGCTAAAATTGTAGGTATGGATAGAGATTCTTCACAGAGGGATTTATATAATGCTATCGAAAATGGAGATTATCCAAAATGGAAAATGTACATTCAAGTTATGACAGAGGAGCAAGCTAAAAATCATCCAGACAATCCTTTTGATTTAACAAAGGTATGGTATAAAAAAGACTATCCACTGATTGAAGTGGGAGAATTTGAATTGAATCGTAATCCTGAGAATTATTTTCTTGATGTAGAGCAGGCAGCGTTTACGCCTACAAATATTGTTCCTGGGTTAGATTATTCACCAGATAAAATGCTACAAGGACGTTTATTCTCATATGGAGATGCCCAACGTTATCGTTTAGGAGTTAATCATTGGCAGATTCCTGTCAATCAACCTAAGGGAGTTGGAGTTGAGAACTTGTGTCCATTTAGTCGTGATGGACAAATGCGTTTCTTAGATAATAACCAAGGTGGAGGCCCACATTATTATCCTAATAATCAAGGTATATATGAGTCACAGCCTGAACACAAGAAGCCACCATTCCCGACAGATGGTGATGGTTATGAATATAATTATCGCCAGGATGATGACAATTACTTTGAACAGCCAGGTAAATTATTCAGATTACAGTCTGAAGATGCAAAAGAGCGTATCTTCACAAATACAGCTAATGCAATGGATGGGGTCTCTAAAGATGTCAAAGTTCGCCACATTCGCCACTGCTATAAAGCTGATCCAGAATATGGGAAAGGTGTAGCAAAAGCTTTAGGTATTGATATCAATCAAATAGATTTAGAGACAAATCAAGACGAAACATATGGAAACTTTAAATAATCTAAAATTCTTAGATTGCTTACCACTGAATTATATGATACAATCTTAAATCGTAAGAATTCCTAACAACATTAGAAAGGGTGTTTAACGTGCGCGTAAATATTACATTAGCTTGCACAGAGTGTGGCGATCGTAACTATATTACTACTAAAAATAAACGTAATAATCCTGAACGCATTGAAATGAAAAAATATTGTCCAAGATTAAATAAATATACGTTACATCGTGAAACAAAATAATTACTTATCTTTCAAATACGACAATTTGAAACGAAAACTCTCCTTAACTCATAGGGGAGTTTTTTTTATAGTTTGTACTTAGAAGAATTTTCACTTGTATATTTTGAAATATATGTTATTCTATAAAACGTAATTATTACGATTTGTAGAAAGAGGTTATAATATATGGCGAAGAAATCTAAAATAGCAAAAGAACAAAAAAGACAAGAATTAGTAAATAAATATTACGAGTTACGTAAAGAATTAAAAGCAAAAGGGGACTATGAAGCATTAAGAAAGTTGCCAAGAGATTCATCTCCAACTAGATTAACTAGAAGATGTAAAGTAACTGGTAGACCTAGAGGTGTGTTACGTAAATTTGAAATGTCTAGAATTGCATTTAGAGAACATGCGCATAAAGGTCAAATTCCAGGTGTAAAAAAATCTAGTTGGTAAATATTTACTACTTAGGTCCATTTACAACAGAAGAAAAACAATGTACATTTAAAAAGGATGAATAATATGAATGATTTTTACAAAATTAAAGGTATTATTCGTATTTTCATTAAACATTTTGAAGATTAATTCTATTGTAAGGGGTTAAAAAAGATGAAAATTTTTGATTATGAAGATATACAATTAATTCCCAATAAATGTATTGTTGAAAGCAGATCTGAGTGTAATACTTCGGTTAAATTTGGGCCTCGTACTTTTAAATTGCCAGTTGTTCCAGCAAATATGCAAACAGTCATGAATGAAGAACTTGCACAATGGTTTGCAGAAAACGATTATTTTTATATCATGCATAGATTTAATGAAGAAAATAGAATTCCATTTATAAAAAAAATGCATCATGCAGGGTTATTTGCTTCTATTTCTGTTGGAGTTAAAGAAAACGAATTTAATTTTATTGAAAAATTAGCTTCTTCATCGCTCATACCAGAATATATAACAATTGATATTGCTCATGGTCACTCAAATTCAGTTATAAATATGATTAAGCATATAAAAAAACATTTACCAAATAGTTTTGTGATAGCTGGTAATGTTGGGACGCCTGAAGGAGTAAGAGAACTTGAGAATGCCGGTGCAGATGCTACAAAAGTAGGTATTGGTCCAGGAAGAGTATGTATTACTAAAATTAAAACTGGATTTGGTACAGGAGGTTGGCAACTTTCTGCGTTAAACCTTTGTAATAAGGCAGCTAGAAAACCTATTATTGCAGATGGAGGGTTAAGAACCCACGGTGATATAGCCAAATCAATTCGTTTTGGTGCCACTATGGTAATGATTGGCTCTTTATTTGCTGCCCACGAGGAATCACCGGGTGAAACCGTCGAGCTAGATGGCAAAAAATATAAAGAATATTTTGGTAGTGCCTCAGAATATCAAAAAGGTGAACATAAGAACGTTGAAGGTAAAAAAATGTTTGTAGAACACAAAGGATCTCTTAAAGATACCCTTACTGAAATGGAACAAGATTTACAGAGTTCAATTTCATATGCAGGAGGAAAGGACTTGAAGTCATTAAGAACAGTTGATTACGTCATAGTTAGAAATTCAATTTTTAATGGTGATAGAGATTAGTAAAAAGTAGTAGGTGAATACAATTAAAAGATTTCTTTTATTGATTACAGTTTTACTTTGCATCGTTATTTTTACGCCAGTCAAAGAAACTACTTTTATGATTAAAGCTCAAAATGATATACGTCATCAAATTAATCGATGGATTGATTCTGATTCAAATGACGATAATACTCAATTAGCGATTCCTAAAAAGCAAGAATTTGCAATCAACAATATACAGATGAATATGACTAAAAAAGATGTTGAAGCACAATTGGGACAACATAAGCGTATGACTTCGAGTGTGTATGGCACAAATTGGTACACATATTATTCAAATGATTATAATCAATTTTTGATGGTGAGTTATATTAACAATCATGTTAATGCACTGTATACAAATCAAAATCTTATTTCATCAAAATCTCAAATTAAGTATGATACTCCTAAAGATGTTGTTAGGGAAAAATATGGGTCCCCGATTCAAGTTATAAAAAAAGGGAAAGTTGGTTTTGATGTAAAAAGTAATGAATATGATGTTTTCCATAAAGACCATATTTATACCACAGTATTTTATGATAAGCACAGAGATAATGGTGTGAAGTCATTATTACAAGTTAGTGAGAAAATGGAAAATCGATTAAGATATCAATATGGGAAACCATCTAAATTACTTGCAAAGAGTTTTGAGTTGCAAAATTTTGACATTGTCAATGCTGAAAGAAAACAGCATGGCTTAAAAACATTAGATTATTCTAAGGATGTTTCTCATACTGCGCGTAAGCATAGTATTGACATGGTTAAGCATAATTATTTTGACCATATAAATCAAAAGAAACTTTCTCCTTTTGATAGATTAAAAAAAGATGGAATAGAATTTAATGCTGCTGGAGAAAACTTAGCATATGGACAATTGAATAGTATCTATGCACATGAAGGTTTGATGAATTCAATGGGGCATAGAAAGAATATTTTAAACACTCATTTTGATTATTTGGGCGTAGGTGTATATTTCAATGATCGAAGACAACCCTTTTGGACCGAAAATTATACAAGTTAAATGTTTATATATATGACTTATGGGTAAATATAGTCCGTAAGGATGTAGATAAATATGAAGCAAAAAAATAAAAAACAAACTGATATACTTGAAAAAGTGAAAGAAATATTAGATAAGAAAAAAAAACAAAATCGGTTGGTCAGAAGTTGTATTGAATTTTTCTCTCGCAACAGGTGTGGTTTAGAGTGAAAAAATTGATAAAAGCGTTATCTTAACACTAACACTGGCATCGAAATTAATATATTAAATAACCCTAGGACATCAGTTGCTGTCCTAGGGTATTTGTTTTTTAAACCATATAAAAAATATAAGGAGGCCTACACTTAAAAATAAGATATTGATTATAAATTTATTACATTTCTCTATATAATCCTATTACTTTACCTACTACAATGACATTATCTAAGTAAATAGGCTCCATAGTACTATTTTCAGGTTGTAGTCTATAACGATTTTTTTCTTTATAGAAGCGTTTAACAGTAGCTTCTTCATCTTCAGTCATAGCTACTATAATATCACCATTTTCAGCAATAGTTTGACTTCGTACAATTACTTTGTCGCCATCTAATATTCCAGCTTCAATCATACTTTCCCCAACTACATTTAAAATAAATATATCGCTGTTATGTGTTGAAGTTAAGTGCTCTGGTAGTGGAAAATATTCTTCTATATTTTCTACAGCTGTAATTGGAACGCCGGCTGTAACTTTACCGATAACCGGAACATGTATTGTTTCCTCTACATTTACCTCATCTAATTGTTCACTAACTATCTCGATAGCTCTAGGTTTAGTAGGATCTCTTCTTATATATCCTTTTTCTTCTAATCTAGATAAATGTCCATGTACTGTAGAACTTGAAGCTAAACCGACAGCTTCGCCAATTTCTCGAACACTTGGTGGATAACCTTTTGTTTGAACAATTTTCTTAATATAATCATATATTTCACTTTGTCGCTTAGTGAGTTCTCTCATAAATAGGCACTCCTTATTGTTGTTTGAGATTATTATATCATTAATTACATTTTCTAACAAACATTTGTTCGTAATGTTGTTGACACAGAACTTATGTTCTGATAAATTACTTATACAAACAAATGTTCTAGGAGTGATATTGGATGATTTTAAAATACAAATATAAATTTTTAACATATATGACAATAGTAATAGTGTCTTGTATTATTTTTTCAACTTTCTTTTTAAGCGTTAACCAAGGTGCTCAATCAGAACAAACGTACGAAATGACTGACCACAAGATTCATCAACATAATCAACAAGGAACTACTCAAAACTATAAAGACAAACAAAATAGCGAACAGAATGATCAGTCTGTGTTCGCATTAGTTAATTAACTTTCATATTATCTACTGTAAAATGAGCGTAACAATTTGGTTATGCTTATTTTTTTGATATATTCTACTCAAGTAATAAGTATTATTAAAACTAACAGAATATTTGTTAATTATTATGATAGCAATAATAAAATTTAATGCATTAAGAAAGAGGTTTCAAATGAGTAAAGAAAATTTAAATATTGATAGAATAAATGAATTAGCCAGAAAAAAGAAAGAACATGGCTTAACCAATGAAGAGGCTAAAGAACAGACTAAATTAAGAAGACAGTATTTAGAAGAATTTAGAAAAGGGTTTAAGCAACAGATAGAAAATACTAAGGTCATTGACCCTGAAGGAAATGATGTGACACCTGAAAAGTTAAAAAAGATACAAGAAGAGAAACACAATAAATAAAACAATAGAGCTCGACCCATCATTGATATATAAGTTGAAAATTTTCGTAGTCATTGATGATTTACTTAGAAATAATTTATTTTTAATTAACTTTTAGGGAGTTAAACTACGTATATAGTTTGAATCCAGTTATATCCTTAGATCTAATTTATCTGATTTTTCTTTATCATTTTAAAATAAAATAAGTTATAATTAAAAATAGATATTAATTGTAGAAGGGAAGACACAACGATGTTTAATGAAAAAGATCAATTAGCTATAGATACGATACGTGCTTTAAGCATTGATGCAATCGAAAAAGCAAATTCAGGACACCCTGGATTACCTATGGGAGCAGCACCTATGGCGTATACTTTATGGACGCGCCACCTTAATTTTAACCCTCAATCTAAAGATTTTTTTAATAGAGATAGATTTATTCTATCAGCAGGTCATGGTTCGGCTTTATTGTATAGCTTATTACATGTCTCTGGTAGTTTAGAACTTGAAGAACTTAAACAATTTAGACAATGGGGTTCGAAGACGCCTGGACATCCAGAATATAGACATACTGATGGCGTAGAAGTTACTACTGGTCCATTAGGTCAAGGTTTTGCCATGTCTGTAGGGATGGCGTTAGCAGAAAGTCATTTAGCAGGTAAATTTAATAAGGACCAATTTGATATAGTTAATCATTACACTTATGTATTAGCGTCAGATGGTGACTTAATGGAAGGTATCTCACATGAAGCTGCATCTTTTGCAGGTCATAATCAGTTAGATAAATTAATTGTCCTTTATGATTCAAATGATATATCTTTAGATGGAGATTTAGATAAATCATTTTCTGAAGATACAAAACAGCGTTTCGAAGCCTATGGTTGGAACTATATTCTAGTTGAAAATGGTAACGATTTAGATGAGATTGATAATGCAATCACTCAAGCTAAATCACAACAAGGACCTACTATTATCGAAGTTAAAACTATTATCGGTTTTGGTTCTCCTAATAAAGCTGGTTCAAATGGAGTTCATGGTGCCCCACTTGGTGAAGAAGAACGTGCACTTACATTTAAAGAATATGGATTAGATCCTGAAAAACGTTTTAATGTTCCTGAAGATGTATACGAAATATTTAAATCAACAATGTTAAAACGTGCAAATGAAAATGAAGAGGCTTGGAATAATATGCTTAAAAATTATAGTGAAGCCTATCCGGAATTAGCTGAAGAATTTAAATTAGCAATGAGTGGTAAGTTACCAAATAATTACGCTGATGCCTTACCAGAATATGATTTAAATCACAGTGGTGCTTCTAGAGCTGATTCAGGAGAAATAATTCAAAAATTAAGCGAGTTTGTACCTTCATTCTTTGGTGGATCAGCAGACTTAGCAGGTTCAAATAAATCTAACGTTAAAGAAGCTAAAGATTATAATAAAGATACTCCAGAAGGTAAAAACGTATGGTTTGGTGTACGTGAATTTGCAATGGGAGCAGCAATAAACGGCATGGCAGCACATGGTGGACTTCATCCATATGCAGCAACATTCTTTGTATTCAGTGATTACCTAAAACCAGCTTTACGATTATCATCAATCATGGGACTCAATTCAACGTTCATCTTTACTCATGATTCAATTGCTGTAGGTGAAGATGGCCCTACACACGAACCTATTGAACAATTAGCAGGTCTTCGTGCTATTCCTAACATGAATGTTATTCGTCCAGCTGATGGTAATGAAACACGTGTAGCTTGGGAAGTTGCACTTGAATCAGAACACACACCAACATCATTAGTGTTAACTCGTCAAAATTTACCAACTTTGGATGTTGATAAACAAACAGTTGAAAATGGTGTGAGAAAAGGCGCATATATTGTTTTTGAAACAGAACAACAACTTGAATATTTATTATTGGCATCTGGATCAGAAGTTAATTTAGCTGTAGAAGCCGCAAAAGAATTAGAGCAACAAGGTAAAGGTGTACGAGTTATTTCTATGCCAAACTGGTACGCATTTGAACAACAATCTTCTGAATATAAAGAATCAATTTTACCTTCTGATGTTACTAAACGTATAGCTATCGAAATGGCATCACCACTTGGTTGGCATAAATATGTTGGAATTGAAGGTAAAGTCATTGGTATAAATAGTTTTGGCGCTAGTGCTCCTGGAGATTTAGTAGTTGAAAAGTATGGATTCACTAAAGAAAATATTTTAAAACAAGTCCGTTCATTATAAATCTAGACAATGATTTAGTTGAACTTTTTAGGTTACTAACCATCAAATTTGGTTAGTAACCTTTTAGATTTTAAAATAGAATTTAATAATATCTTTGGCTTTGTTATGATAATAATTGGAGTACTAATCGTTATTATTCAAGAATGTCTTGAAATAACAGAACGAATTTAGTAAAATGCATAAGGATAAAGAAAGCGGGTGAAACAATGGCAATTTGGGTAGCAATTATTCTAATCGTTATAGCACTTATTGCAGGTTTAATTGGTGGTTTCTTATTAGCTAGAAAATATATGAAAGATTACTTAAAGAAAAATCCACCTATCAATGAGGAAATGCTACGTATGATGATGATGCAAATGGGACAAAAACCATCTCAAAAGAAAATTAATCAAATGATGACAATGATGAATAAAAATATGAATCAAAAAATGTAAGGTTCATAGACATTATATTAACGAGTGTTACAGAAACTTATCGAATAACTGTAGCGCTCTTTTTTTATTATTATTAATATATTAATTTTATGTTCTAGTAATGAATTAAATACTATATATGTATTTAAATGTTAAAAATTGAACGTTTAAAGTGTCAATTTTATAGTGATAATGATATACTATCAAATGATTATTTAAGCGAATAAGTTTATGTCAAAAGAGGGTGTCAATTTGACTTATTTAGTCTTTTCCATTGTATTTGCATTTCTAATGGGTGCTGTCGTTATAGTGATAAGAATGAAAGCACAACAGTTTCCAGTCAATGAAAAGAAAATTATCTTACCACCATTTTTCATGGCTACCGGTGCATTGATGTATGTGGTACCATACTTTCGATTAACTGGTATGGAAATGTTAGAATCATTGATATTAGGTGTTTTGTTTTCTACTGTTTTAATCTGGACTTCTAGATTCGAAGTTAAAGATGATAATATTTATATGAAACGGTCTAAAGCATTTCCAATTATTTTAATATCATTATTAATAATAAGAACAGTTATTAAAATATTTATAAGTAGCGAAATTGATCCAGGTGAAATTGCTGGTATGTTTTTTTTACTCGCATTTTGTATGATAGTACCTTGGAGATGTGCAATGCTTTATAAATATAAAAAATTGCAAAAGAATCTTATTAAGTAATATATTTAACCACTTATCATTATCTTGATAGGTGGTTTTTTACTTGAAAAAGATAAAAAAAGCATATAGAATTAAAACGAACAAACGTTCTTATCAGGAGGATAATTATGAAAATTGTACATACCGCTGATTGGCATCTGGGTAAAATTTTAAATGGAAAACAATTGCTTGAAGATCAAAAATATATTTTAACTCAGTTTAAACAACATATGGAGAAAGAACAGCCAGATTTAATAGTAATTGCAGGTGATTTGTATGATACCTCATATCCAAGTAAAGAAGCGATAGGTTTACTTGAAGAGACTATTGAATACCTAAATATAGAACTTAAAATTCCAATAATCATGATAAGCGGTAACCATGATGGTAGGGAAAGATTGAATTATGGCTCTAAATGGTTTGAGAATAATCAACTTTACATAAGAACTCAACTAGAAAATATTGATGATCCAATAGAATTGAGTGGTGTTCAATTTTTCACTTTACCTTTCGCAACTGTGAGTGAAGTACAAAATTATTTTAAAGATAAGCAAATAGAAACATATCAACAAGCATTAAACGAATGCTTAGAGCAAATGTCTAGTTCCATAGATAATAATAAGGTGAATATATTAATTGGTCATTTAACTATTGAGGGCGGTAAAACTTCAGATTCAGAAAGACCATTAACTATTGGAACAGTAGAATCAGTTGATATGCATTCTTTTCGGTTGTTTGATTATGTAATGCTCGGGCACCTACATCATCCATTTAGTATAAATAACTCTTTTATCAAATATAGCGGTTCGATTTTGCAATACTCTTTCTCTGAAGTAAATCAATCTAAAGGATATAGAGTTCTTGATATTGAAAACAACCAACTATTAAATGAAACCTTCGTTCCTTTAAAACCTCTAAGAGAACTAGAAGTTATTGAAGGTGATTATGAGGATATTATTCAAGAAAGAATTAAAGTAAAAAATAAAAATAATTATTTTCATTTTAAGTTAACGAATGTTTCTCATATTACTGATCCAATGATGAAACTGAAACAAATTTATCCCAATATATTAGCACTATCGAATGTAGTATTTGATCATAGTGAGAATTTTAGCCATGTTGAAATCAAAAAACAAGATGATCAGACAATTATAGAAAATTTTTATAAAAATATGACAGATCAACATCTGAGTCAAGTTCAATCAGACAAAATAAAGCACTTGTTAAGTTTTATATTGGATAGGGAGGGGTAAGATTTGAAGCCTTTACATATAGTTATGGAGAACTTTGGCCCTTTTATTAAAGAAACTATTGATTTTGAGCAAGTTGAAACTGATCAACTCTTTTTAATTAGTGGTAAAACTGGATCTGGTAAAACAATGATTTTTGATGCTATAGTATACGCATTATACGGTATGGCTTCGACCAAAACTAGAAAAGAAGGAGATTTAAGAAGTCATTTTGCAGACGGTAAATCGCCAATGTCTGTAATTTATCAATTTAAAGTTAATAATCAAACTTTTAAAATTCATAGAGAAGCGCCATTTATTAAAGAGGGGAATATAACTAAAACACAAGCCAAGTTAAATATATATGAATTAGTTGATAATCAATTTGAATTAAGAGAAAGTAAAGTGAATCAAGGTAATCAATTTATCGTACAATTATTAGGCGTTAATGCTGAACAATTTCGTCAATTATTTATTTTGCCTCAAGGAGAATTTAAAAAGTTTCTTCAGTCAAATAGTAAAGACAAACAATCGATTCTTAGAACACTTTTTAATAGTGAGCGATTTGATGAGATTAGACATCTACTTTTAGAAAATGTAAAGCAAGAAAAAGTACAAATTGAAAATAGATACACTCAAATTGAAAATTTATGGAATGATATAGATACATTTAATAATGATGAATTGGCCTTATATAAAGAATTAGAGAGTTCTCAGACAGATAAAATGATTGAAAAATTCCCACAATTTAATGATTATGGATGCAAAATTCTCAAGTCATTTGAAGAAGCTAAGAATAAAATAACTAAGGAATTAGATGATTTAAATCATAAATATAAAGTGAATGTTGAATTAAGTGAGAATACTAAAAAATTAAAAGCGGAAAAAATCAAATTTGACGATTTGAAAAAAGAACAAAATTATATTGATAAATTAAAGCAAGAATTAAAAATGATTCAGGAATCTAAAGTATTAATCACTTATTTTACTAGGTTACAAAGTTTAAAAAAAGATAAAGATGAATTAGTGTCACTTCATGAGCAATCAAAATTAAACGAAACAAACTATCACAATGAAATTAAAGGTTTTCAAAAACAACTCGAACATTTATCAACACGAGAAAATGAAATAACTCAATTTAATCAGTATCTAGAAAAAAACCAAGTTTTCTTCAATCAATTAGATAAGATTATTAGTAGTTATCAACAAAAACCGGTAATTGAAGAAGAAATAAAAAGATTATACAGTGAATATAATGATTTAATAACCAAAAAAGAAGAATTGACGAAAGAAATGAACAACAAGAACAAAGATTTTGCAATTATTGAACATTACACTGAAGAGATTTATAAGCTGAAAAAGATTATAGATGAATCTGAAAGACAAAAAAAGGATGAGAAATTATTTGATAAATTACAACTAGATAAATCATCTTATCTTAGCAAATTAAAAGAGAAGAAAGAACAGTTAAATGAAATTGAATCATCAATCACCAATATAGATGCGACTTTAATTGATTTGAATGACAAAAAGGATTTTGTAAATGAAATAAAGTCCGCTATGTCAATTGGAGATACCTGTCCAATTTGTGGTAATGAAATACATTCATTGGGAGAACATATTGATTTTGAATCAATTGCTCAAAAAAATAATAAAATAAAACGGTTAGAAAGTAAGAAGGTAAAAATTCGTGATGAAATAATCAAAATAGAAACTCGAATTGAAGAATTAAATCATAGAGAAAATGAATTAAATTGTGAGAAACAAGAAAAGAAGGATATTAGTAAGCTTCAAAAACAGCTTAATCATTTGAATCAACTAAAAGACGAGCAACAAAGCATAAATAAGTTAGTAGAAAATTTTGAGAAACAAGAAAAAGAAATAGTTAATAAAATACATCAGTTTGATTTAGATTTGAGTCGAAAGAACACGCAAAAAGAAAAACTGGAAATTCAAATTAATGATTTTGAACGACATTCACAATTTTCATCAGTAAATGATTTTGAAACTTATTATTCTCATGCTAAAAAACAAGTTGAGACGTATGAGTATGAGAATGAGAAAACTAAAGATAAATTGAACGAGTTGAATAATAAGTTAAAGATAGAAATGAATGATCAAAAACATTTAACTGAGAATTTAACTCAAACAAGTAAGGAAATAAATAATTTAGAATTAAAAATGGAAAAAGAAATGCAACAACTTGGTTTTGAGTCTTATGATCAAGTCAAAAGCGCTGCAGATTTAAGTGCTCAAAAAGATGAAATAGAAAGAGAAATTAATATTTATAATAAGAACTATCAAAGTTATGAAATAGAGATTAACAGACTCAAAGAATTGGTTAAGGGCAAAAAATTATTAAATTTAGAAAAATTACGACAATCTATAGAAAAAACAAACTTGAAACTAGATGAAACGAATTCACAAATAGCTACGATTAGCTATAAAATAGATAATAACTCTAACAAATTTAATAAAATAAAAAATATAATTCAGATTCTCGATGATGAATTAAAAGTGCAAAAAGAAATTTTCTTGCTATCAGAAATATTAGCTGGTAAAAATGATTATAAATTAACACTAGAAAATTATGTTTTAATTTATTACTTGGAAAAAATAATTTTTCAAGCGAATCAACGACTTTCATTTATGAGTGGAAATAGATATCAACTGATTAGAAGAGAGGCCATTTCCTTAGGGTTAAGTGGATTGGAAATTGACGTGTTTGATTTTCATTCAAATAAATCGAGACACATAAGTTCACTTTCAGGAGGAGAAACATTTCAAGCATCACTAGCTTTAGCTTTAGGATTAAGTGAAGTTGTACAACAAGAATCAGGTGGAATCACTTTAGATTCTATGTTTATAGATGAAGGATTTGGCACTTTAGATCAAGAAACACTCGAAACTGCGATAGATACATTAATTAATTTAAAATCATCTGGGCGCATGGTTGGTATAATCTCACATGTAAGCGAACTTAAGCAACGCATACCTTTGATTTTAGAAGTGACAAGTAACCAATACGAAAGTCATACACAATTTAGAAAAAATTAAAAAATAGAGACTTAAGATTTTGTGACATGCTCTAATTTAAAGCTATTGATTTTTCAATACTTTAATAAGAACACGTATAATTTCTTTAAGTCTCTATAATTGGATATAGTGATTTGATTATTTTTTAAGCAAGTCTCTAATTTCTGTTAATAAAACAGTATTTTCTTCTACTTCTTCTTCTTTCTCTTCTTTTTTCATAACTGTATTAGCTATCTTAACAAAGATAAATAAAGCAAAAGCAATTATGATGAAGTCAATTATTGATTGTATGAAAAGTCCATACTTAATCCCCCAAAAAGACCAATCTTCAGCAAAATTAACTGAACCAAATAATTTACCAATTAATGGCATGATGATGTATTGGACTAGGGATGTAACTATTTTATTAAACGCTGCTCCCATAACTACAGCAATAGCTAAGTCTAAAACATTGCCTTTGAGTGCAAACTCTTTAAATTCTTTTAACATAAAGCATAACCCTTCTTTTAAAATATATTTCTGATTATACAACATATAAATATTTTAGCAAATACTATAATTATGTAAATTTGATAATGTTGAAGACCTTTGTTAATCTATTAAAGTGTATTGGTAAAGTTAAAAATTTTAAAATAAAATTTAATTTTTTGATTTTACTGCCTTGAAAAATTAAATATTCGAATGAAGGGAGTAATTAATTATGAATTCTTCTTCACAAGAGAAGAAAAATAAAAAGTTTTCTTCGGTTTTCATCTATAGTTCAATTATTGCAGCTATAGTAGTGATTATCGGTGCTGTTTGGCCTGAGAAATTCGATAGCGTTACTAATACGGCTAAGATGTGGATTACTAATAATTTGGGTTGGTATTACCTTATTTTAACAACAGTAATTGTATTCTTCTGTGTTTTCTTGATTTTCAGTCCAATTGGGAAACTTAAATTAGGTAAACCTAATGACAAACCAGAATTTAATACAATTTCTTGGTTCGCAATGCTATTCAGTGCTGGTATGGGTATTGGTTTAGTATTCTATGGTGCAGCTGAACCTATGGCACATTTTGCTGCTCCACCAACAGCTGATCCTGAAACGACAAAGGCCTACACTGAGTCTTTAAGATCTACATTTTTCCATTGGGGATTCCATGCTTGGGCAATTTATGGCGTGGTAGCTTTAGCACTTGCTTATTCTCAATTCCGTAAAGGTGAACCTGGATTAATTTCTAGAACCTTACGTCCATTATTGGGAGATAAAGTTGAAGGACCAATAGGTACTCTTATTGATGTACTTTCTGTTTTTGCTACATTAGTTGGTGTAGCTGTGTCTCTAGGTATGGGCGCACTTCAAATTAATGGTGGCTTGCATTATTTATTTGGTGTGCCGAACAACACTTTTGTTCAAGGTATTATTATTGTTGTCGTAACAATTTTATTTATTGCTAGTGCTTGGTCAGGTTTAAGCAAGGGAATTCAATATTTAAGTAATTTAAATATAGGTCTTGGTACGATATTAATGATTGTAACCTTAATTGTTGGACCAACTGTTTTAATCTTAAATATGATGACAAGTTCTACGGGTAGCTTATTAAATTCATTCTTATTTAACAGTTTTGATACTGCTGCGTTAAACGGTCAAAAGCGTGATTGGATGTCAACTTGGACATTATACTATTGGGGTTGGTGGCTAAGTTGGAGTCCATTCGTTGGTGTATTCATCGCACGTGTATCTAAAGGACGTTCTATAAGAGAATTTATTTCAGGTGTTTTATTAGTACCGGCACTTGTTAGCTTTATATGGTTCAGTGTTTTCGGCGTATTAGGCATTGAAGCTGGTAAAAAAGATTCGGGTCTCTTTAAAATGTCACCTGAAACACAGTTATTTGGTGTATTCAACCATATTCCGTTAGGTATTGTTTTATCTATCATTGCATTATTGCTTATCGCTTCTTTCTTTGTTACTTCAGCTGACTCAGCAACATTCGTATTAGGTATGCAAACTACATTTGGATCATTAAATCCAAGTAGTCTAGTTAAAGTAACCTGGGGAGTTGCGCAAGCACTTATTGCCTTTGTACTATTATTAGCTGGTGGAGGAGATGGCTCTAAAGCCTTGAATGCTATTCAAAGTGCTGCCATTATAAGTGCCTTCCCATTCTCATTCGTCGTCATAATGATGATGATAAGTTTCTACAAAGATGCAAATAAGGAACGTAAATTCCTTGGATTAACACTTACGCCAAATAAACATCGCTTACAAGAATATGTTAAATATCAACAAGAAGATTATGAAACAGATATTCTTGAAAAAAGAGAAGTTAGAAGAAATAAAGAAAAAGAAGAATAGTGTGTAATTGCTTTATTAACCTGAGACAAACAAAATTGTCTCAGGTTTTTTTAATAAAAATCATTAATGTCTCACAACTAAAATTTTATTATCATATCTGCAGATAGATACAGTATCAAATTGATATCATTTCATTTTTGAGTGCATACGCTTATAAGTTTTAGTCATTCAATATGTATGAAGAAACTGAATAGTAGTTTGAGATTTAAAATGATGTTCATTATTGATAACCATTCTCAATTAATAACATTTTCTTATTGCACAAATATTTTAAGATAAGTTTTTCTTATATAAACTGATTACAAAAGCGAAATGAAAATAAAGCGTTTTCTAACGGTACATAGTTGTTTTGATAAACATATAATAATACAATTTAATTAACGGCATATAAATATATATAAATATCAAGGGGGATATAAAATGGCTTCTAATATTAAAGAACAAGCAAAGAAACAATTCGAATTAAATGGCCAATCATATACTTACTATGACTTACAAACATTAGAAGAAAAAGGGCTAGCTAAAATTTCTAAATTACCATACTCAATTCGCGTATTGTTAGAATCTGTGTTACGACAAGAGGATGATTTTGTTATAACAGATGATCATATCAAAGCATTAAGTAAATTCGGAAATGCAGGTAACGAAGGTGAAGTTCCATTCAAACCTTCTAGAGTTATTTTACAAGACTTTACAGGTGTGCCAGCAGTAGTAGATTTGGCTTCTTTACGTAAAGCTATGAATGATGTTGGTGGGGATATTAATAAAATCAACCCAGAAGTACCTGTGGATTTAGTTATCGACCATTCAGTTCAAGTTGATAGTTACGCTAATCCAGAAGCATTAGAACGTAATATGAAATTAGAATTTGAACGTAACTATGAACGTTATCAATTTTTAAACTGGGCAACAAAAGCTTTTGATAACTATAATGCAGTACCTCCTGCTACAGGTATTGTCCATCAAGTAAACTTAGAGTATTTAGCAAATGTAGTACATGTAAGAGATGTTGATGGTGAAAAAACAGCATTTCCTGACACTTTAGTAGGTACTGATTCACATACTACAATGATTAATGGTATTGGTGTTCTAGGTTGGGGCGTTGGTGGTATCGAAGCCGAAGCAGGTATGTTAGGACAACCATCATATTTCCCAATTCCTGAAGTTATCGGAGTGCGTTTAACTCACTCTTTACCACAAGGCTCAACAGCTACGGATTTAGCTTTACGTGTGACTGAAGAATTACGTAAAAAAGGTGTAGTTGGAAAATTTGTTGAATTCTTCGGTCCAGGTGTTCAACATTTACCATTAGCAGACAGAGCTACAATTGCTAACATGGCTCCAGAATATGGTGCAACGTGTGGTTTCTTCCCAGTAGATGAAGAATCATTGAAATATATGAAACTTACAGGCCGTGACGAAGAACATATTGAATTGGTTAAAGAATATTTACAACAAAACCATATGTTCTTTGATGTAGAAAAAGAGGATCCTGAATATACAGATGTTATTGATTTAGACTTATCTACAGTAGAGGCATCACTTTCTGGTCCAAAGCGTCCACAAGACTTAATTTTCTTAAGTGATATGAAAAAAGAATTTGAAAAATCAGTAACTGCTCCTGCTGGTAATCAAGGACATGGACTTGATCAAAGTGAATTTGATAAAAAAGCAGAAATTAATTTTAATGATGGATCTAAAGCAACAATGAAAACAGGAGATATAGCAATTGCTGCTATTACCTCATGTACTAACACTTCTAATCCATATGTTATGTTAGGTGCTGGTTTAGTTGCTAAAAAAGCTGTAGAAAAAGGATTGAAAGTACCAGAGTTTGTTAAGACGTCACTTGCTCCAGGTTCAAAAGTTGTTACAGGATATTTAAGAGATTCTGGATTACAACAGTATTTAGATGATTTAGGTTTCAATCTTGTTGGTTATGGTTGTACTACATGTATTGGTAACTCAGGGCCACTATTACCTGAAATTGAAAAGGCAGTTGCGGATGAAGATTTATTAGTAACTTCAGTTTTATCAGGTAATCGTAATTTTGAGGGGCGAATCCATCCATTAGTGAAAGCAAACTATTTAGCCTCACCACAACTTGTTGTAGCTTATGCGCTTGCTGGTACAGTAGATATTGATTTACAAAATGAACCAATTGGTAAAGGTAAAGATGGTAAAGATGTATATTTACAAGACATTTGGCCTTCAATACAAGAAGTTTCTGATACTGTAGATAAAGTTGTTACACCTGAACTATTCTTAGAAGAATATAAAAATGTATATCATAACAATGAAATGTGGAATGAAATAGATGTAACCGATGAACCATTATATGATTTCGATCCTAATTCAACATATATTCAAAATCCAACATTTTTCCAAGGATTATCTAAAGAGCCGGGTAAAATTGAACCACTTAAAAGTTTGAGAGTTATGGGTAAATTTGGTGATTCTGTTACAACAGACCATATTTCTCCAGCAGGTGCTATCGGTAAAGATACACCAGCAGGAAAATACTTATTAGATCATGATGTTGCAATTCGCAACTTTAACTCTTATGGTTCCCGTCGCGGTAACCACGAAGTTATGGTACGTGGTACATTTGCCAATATTCGTATCAAAAACCAACTTGCTCCAGGTACTGAAGGCGGATTTACAACATATTGGCCTACCGGAGAAATAATGCCTATATATGATGCAGCAATGAAATATAAAGAAGATGGAACTGGCTTAGTTGTCTTAGCTGGTAATGACTATGGAATGGGATCTTCTCGTGACTGGGCTGCAAAAGGTACCAATTTATTAGGAGTTAAAACTGTCATTGCACAAAGCTATGAACGTATTCATCGCTCTAACTTAGTTATGATGGGTGTACTACCGCTTCAATTCCAACAAGGAGAATCTGCAGAAGCACTGGGTCTTGATGGAAAAGAAGAAATATCTGTAGATATTAATGAAGATGTACAGCCACATGATCTTGTAAATGTGACTGCAAAAAAAGAAAATGGTGAAATCATTAATTTCAAAGCTATTGTACGTTTTGATTCACTAGTAGAATTAGATTATTATCGTCATGGTGGTATTTTACAAATGGTACTAAGAAATAAACTTGCGCAGTAATTTAATATGATTTTGACTCACTATTGAGTACAAGCAGTCATGCTAACTATTGTGTTGGCATGACTGCTTTATGTTATCCTTAATTGAAAGAATAAGTTAAAGTTGAAAGAAGGATTATTCCAATGATATACAGTTTGACTGAAATTGAAGCAAGATATCAAGAAACCGATAAAATGGGGGTTATCTATCACGGTAACTACGCAACATGGTTTGAAGTTGCGAGAACAGACTATATAAGAAAGCTTGGCTTCAGTTATGCCTCTATGGAAGAACAAGGTGTTATTTCACCAGTTGTAGATTTAAAAGTGCAATATAAAAAATCAATTTACTATCCTGAAAAGGTGACAGTAAAAACATGGGTGGAAAAATATTCTAGATTACGTTCAACTTATTGTTATGAGGTTTATAATGAAAATGGAGAGTTAGCTACTACTGGTTCAACAGAACTTATCTGTATTAAAGCAGATACATTTAAACCCATACGCTTGGATAGATATTTTCCTGAGTGGCATGAGACTTATAGTAAAGTTAACCAGTTAAATAAAGAAGGTAAAGATGCTGAGGTTACGTTTGGCATTAATCATTTATAAAAAGAAGCGAAGTAGTTTTTATCGCTTCTTTTTTTATATGTATAATTATATTAATTTCGTTTGTAGATGATCTCATCTTCATGATCGATTGCATCTACAGTTAGTTTTTCATCTTGAAAATACCATAAATCTTTTTCCGCAATAACGACATTTATTTCATAGAATGTTTGTTCAAAACCTATATCAATAGCATCTTTATTTTCTACGGTGAACGCTGGACTAAATCCTTGTTTTAATTGGAATTCTCCTCCATATTTTACATAAAATTGAAGAACTTTATTGCTTATAGGTAAATCCAATTCGTTTTTAAACCATTCTACTGCCTTTTGAGTTAATTTTATATTCATAGTGTTATCACCTTACTTTTTTAAATTTTTATTTATCTAAATTTTAAAGGCATGATAGCATAATACATTGGATATGCTCTTTTATTGTAATCGAGTAAATATAAATTCATGGAAAATAATGAATCTTTTCAAAATTTTAAGTCTTTATTTTATTTTGGCAATTAAGTTATTAATCGCTAATATATTAATAATGCCTGGAACATTGATTTGAAGTCCCAGGCTCTAAGCAATTAGAAATTTGAGTTACATCCATTTAATTTTAGGTTCTTCTCCTTTAAAAATTCTAACTATATTAGATTTGTGTCGAATTATTAATATGATTGAAACAATTCCGCTAACAGCAAGTAAAATATAATCATGAATGATGATTGAACCAATCACACAACTAATTGCTGCAATGATACTTGATAAAGAAACATATTTAAAGATTTTTAATACACTAAAAAAGATAATTGCCAAGATAAGAAGTAAAATAGGATTGACACCTAATACAACTCCTGCACTGGTAGCTACTGCTTTTCCGCCATTAAATTTCAGATATATTGGATACACGTGACCGAGTATTGCAAACAATCCTACTATTAAACCATTTGTAAAGAAGGTGCTTATAACACCATCCGCATGAACTGAGAACCATAGTGGAAAAAAGACTGTAATAAATCCCTTGAAAATATCTAAAAACGTAACTATAAATCCAGCTGGTCTTCCAAGAACACGAAAACTGTTAGTTGCTCCAGTATTTCCACTACCGTATTGTCTTATATCTTTTTTAAAAAATAATTTACCAATAATTAACCCGCTTGGGAATGCACCAATCAGATAACTCAAGATTAACATGACGATGATCATCATAAAAACTTACACATCCTTTAGAAACTTAGCTTCATTCTACCACACTCAATATTAATTAGAACATTGTTAATTTAATTTAATTCAATAAAGTTACTCAAACAACTTAGTAATTTAAATGACACTTGCAATTTAGGTGAATTTATATAAGAATAACTATTGTATAGTTTTAATAACGAACGTACGTTTGTAGGAGGGCGAAATCATTGGCAATGAATAAACAAAATAATTATTCAGATGATTCAATTCAGGTACTTGAAGGACTAGAAGCAGTTAGGAAGAGACCTGGTATGTACATTGGATCAACTGATAAACGAGGATTACATCATCTTGTATATGAAGTTGTCGATAACTCCGTCGATGAAGTATTAAATGGTTATGGTGATGCGATTACAGTAACAATTAATCAGGATGGTAGTATTTCTATAGAAGATAATGGTCGAGGTATGCCAACAGGTATACATGCGTCTGGCAAACCTACTGCAGAAGTTATATTTACTGTTTTACATGCTGGAGGTAAATTTGGACAAGGAGGTTATAAAACATCTGGAGGTCTCCATGGGGTGGGTGCTTCTGTAGTAAATGCCCTTAGTGAATGGCTTGAAGTTGAAATTCATAGAGATGGTAATATCTACACACAAAATTTCAAAAATGGTGGTATTCCAGCGACAGGTTTAGTAAAAACTGGAAAAACAAAAAAAACTGGTACTAAAGTTACATTTAAACCAGACTCAGAAATATTTAAGTCAACAACGACTTTTAATTTTGATATTTTAAGTGAGCGTTTACAAGAATCTGCATTTTTACTTAAAGATTTAAAAATTACACTTACTGATTTACGTAGTGGAAAAGAACGAGAAGAAATTTACCATTACGAAGAAGGAATTAAAGAATTTGTTAGTTATGTCAATGAAGGTAAAGAAGTATTACATGATGTTACTACATTTGCAGGGCATTCCAATGGAATAGAGGTAGACGTAGCATTCCAATATAATGATCAGTACTCTGAGAGCATATTAAGTTTTGTAAATAATGTTCGTACAAAGGACGGAGGTACTCATGAAGTTGGTTTCAAAACGGCGATGACTCGTGTTTTTAATGAATATGCACGTCGTATAAACGAACTGAAAGATAAAGATAAAAATTTAGACGGTAATGATATACGCGAAGGTTTAACAGCGATAATTTCAGTACGTATACCAGAAGAACTTCTTCAATTTGAAGGGCAAACGAAATCAAAACTTGGCACTTCAGAAGCAAGGAGTGCTGTAGACTCTGTTGTTTCAGAAAAATTACCATATTACTTAGAAGAAAAGGGCCAATTATCTAAATCATTAGTTAAAAAAGCAATTAAAGCTCAACAAGCACGCGAGGCTGCTCGTAAAGCTAGAGAAGATGCACGCTCCGGAAAGAAAAATAAACGTAAAGATACATTGTTATCAGGTAAGTTAACTCCTGCGCAAAGTAAAAATACTGATAAAAACGAGTTATATCTAGTTGAGGGTGATTCAGCGGGAGGTTCTGCAAAATTGGGACGCGACCGTAAATTCCAAGCTATTTTACCTCTTCGTGGAAAGGTTATTAATACAGAAAAGGCACGTTTAGAGGATATTTTTAAAAATGAAGAAATTAATACGATTATTCATACTATTGGTGCTGGTGTTGGTACTGACTTTAAAATTGAGGATAGTAATTACAACAGAATTATTATCATGACAGATGCTGATACGGATGGTGCACATATTCAAGTATTATTGCTTACATTTTTCTTTAAATATATGAAACCACTTGTTCAAGCTGGACGTGTCTTTATTGCGTTACCGCCTTTATACAAATTAGAAAAAGGCAAAGGTAAGAATAAAAAAGTTGAGTACGCTTGGACTGATGAAGAATTAGAAAATTTACAAAAGCAATTAGGAAAAGGTTTCATATTACAGCGTTATAAAGGTCTTGGTGAAATGAATCCAGAACAATTATGGGAAACTACCATGAATCCAGAAACTCGGACATTAATTAGAGTTCAAGTTGAAAATGAAGTTCGTTCATCAAAACGTGTCACTACTTTGATGGGGGATAAGGTTGCCCCACGAAGAGAGTGGATTGAAAAACACGTTGAATTTGGTATGCAAGAAGATCAAAGCATTTTGGATAATAAAGAAGTCCAAATACTAGAGAATGAAAAATATATTGAGGAGGAAACGAATTGAGTGAGATAATTCAAGATTTGTCACTTGAAGATGTTATTGGTGACCGATTTGGACGTTATAGTAAATATATCATTCAAGAACGTGCATTACCTGATGTACGTGATGGTTTAAAACCAGTACAACGACGTATACTATTCGCAATGTATTCAAGTGGGAATACGTATGATAAAAATTTCCGTAAAAGTGCGAAAACTGTCGGTGATGTAATAGGTCAATATCATCCTCATGGAGACTCTTCAGTATATGATGCTATGGTGCGCTTAAGTCAAGATTGGAAGTTACGTCATGTTCTAATTGAAATGCATGGTAATAATGGTAGTATCGATAACGATCCTCCAGCTGCTATGCGTTACACAGAAGCTAAACTTAGTCAATTATCAGAAGAACTATTAAGGGATATTAATAAGGAAACAGTATCATTTATTCCAAACTATGATGACACAACTTTGGAACCAATGGTATTACCAGCGAGATTCCCTAATTTATTAATTAATGGATCTACGGGGATTTCTTCAGGATATGCTACTGATATCCCGCCGCATAACCTCGCCGAAGTAATACAAGGCACATTGAAGTATATCGATCAACCTGATATTACAATTAATCAACTGATGAAATATATCAAAGGGCCTGACTTTCCTACAGGTGGTATCATTCAAGGAATAGAAGGTATAAAAAAAGCGTATGAGACCGGTAAAGGAAAGGTTGTCGTGCGTTCACGAGTAGATGAAGAGCCTTTAAGAAGTGGACGTAAACAATTAATTGTGACTGAAATTCCGTATGAAGTGAATAAAAGTAGTTTAGTTAAAAAAATTGACGAATTACGTGCCGATAAAAAGGTTGATGGTATTGTAGAAGTTCGAGATGAGACTGATAGAACTGGATTACGAATTGCAATCGAATTAAAAAAAGATGCTAATAGCGAATCAATCAAAAACTATTTATATAAGAATTCGGATTTACAAATTTCATATAATTTTAATATGGTTGCTATTAGTGAAGGTCGCCCTAAGTTGATGGGATTACGTGAAATTATAGAAAGTTATTTAAATCATCAAATTGAAGTGGTTACAAATAGAACGCGTTATGACTTAGAGCAAGCTGAAAAACGTATGCATATTGTGGAAGGATTAATGAAAGCTTTATCTATACTTGATGAAGTTATTGCATTGATACGTAATTCTAAAAATAAAAAAGATGCTAAAGATAATTTAGTTGCAGAGTATGACTTTACTGAAGCTCAAGCAGAAGCTATTGTCATGTTACAGCTGTATAGATTAACAAATACTGACATTGAAGCTTTGAAAAAAGAACATGAAGAGTTAGAAGCTTTAATAAAAGAATTAAGAAATATCTTAGATAATCATGAGGCACTTTTAGCAGTAATTAAAGATGAACTAAATGAAATTAAAAAGAAATTTAAAGTGGATCGACTATCTACAATCGAAGCTGAAATTTCCGAAATCAAAATTGATAAAGAAGTTATGGTGCCTAGTGAAGAAGTGATTTTAAGTTTGACGCAACATGGCTATATAAAACGTACATCTACACGTAGTTTTAACGCAAGTGGTGTGACTGAAATCGGTTTGAAGGACGGCGACCGTTTATTAAAACATGAAAGCGTGAATACTCAAGATACTGTTCTTGTATTTACAAATAAAGGTAGATATTTGTTTATACCTGTTCATAAATTAGCCGATATCCGTTGGAAAGAGCTTGGTCAACACATATCACAAATTGTGCCAATAGATGAAGATGAAGAAGTGGTAAATGTATACAACGAAAAAGATTTTAAAAATGAAGCCTTTTATATTATGGCTACAAAAAACGGCATGATTAAGAAAAGTAGTGCTTCACAATTTAAAACTACTCGGTTTAATAAACCACTCATAAATATGAAGGTTAAAGACAAAGATGAACTTATTAATGTCGTTCGATTAGAGTCTGATCAGTTAATTACTGTTCTAACCCATAAAGGCATGTCATTAACTTATTCAACTAATGAATTATCGGATACAGGCTTAAGAGCAGCTGGTGTTAAATCAATTAATCTTAAAGATGAAGACTATGTTGTTATGACAGAAGATGTGAACGACTCAGATTCCATAATAATGGTTACACAACGTGGTGCTATGAAGCGTATTGATTTTAATGTTCTTCAAGAAGCTAAACGCGCACAACGTGGAATTACTTTACTAAAAGAATTAAAGAAAAAACCGCATCGAATTGTGGCAGGTGCAGTAGTTAAAGAAAATCACACGAAATATATTGTATTCTCTCAACATCATGAAGAATATGGTAATATCGATGATGTACACTTATCTGAACAATATACTAATGGATCATTTATTATTGATACTGATGATTTTGGAGAAGTAGAAAGTATGATTCTAGAGTAAAAGTATATGCAATCACAAAATAAAATGATAAAATAAAAATTAATAATAGCAACTAAAATGAGCACAAGGGATTTATGTCTAATTTGAACTATCAAAGTGATAATATACATTTATTGTTAATATGAATGTTTAATCTTTGTTAATGAAATTAAAGCATAAATCTCTTGGTGTATTTAAAACGATAAATTTAAGTGGATGAGAGGGATTCGTTTTGCAAGATTTTGATAACTTAATTCCTGGCTGGTTTAAAACATTTGTTCAAGTCGGGAATGACTTAATTTGGTCTCAATATCTTATTGGATTATTATTAACAGCAGGTTTTTTCTTTACAATTAGTTCTAAATTTATTCAACTCAGAATGTTACCAGAGATGTTTAGAGCATTAACTGAAAAGCCAGAAACTTTAAGTAGTGGTGAGAAGGGTATTTCACCATTTCAAGCTTTTGCGATTAGTGCTGGGTCAAGAGTAGGAACTGGAAATATTGCCGGTGTTGCAACTGCTATTGTTCTTGGTGGCCCCGGTGCAGTCTTCTGGATGTGGATTATTGCTTTTATTGGTGCAGCTAGTGCATTTATGGAAGCAACGCTTGCTCAAGTTTATAAGGTACATGACAAAGAAGGTGGATTCCGTGGCGGACCAGCCTATTACATAACAAAAGGGCTAAACCAAAAATGGCTTGGAATTGTATTTGCTGTTTTAATTACAGTTACATTTGCTTTTGTATTTAATACTGTTCAAGCGAATACAATTGCTGAATCATTAAATACACAATACAATATTAGCCCGGTAATTACTGGAATAGTACTTGCAGTTATTACAGGTATTATCATCTTTGGTGGTGTTCGTAGCATAGCTACACTATCTTCACTTATTGTGCCTATTATGGCTATTGTTTATATAGGTATGGTTTTAATCATTTTATTACTCAATATAGATCAAATTGTACCTATGATTGGCACTATTATTAAAAGTGCATTCGGAGTTCAGCAGGTTACTGGTGGTGCTGTAGGAGCTGCTATTCTTCAAGGTATTAAACGTGGTTTATTCTCAAACGAAGCTGGTATGGGATCTGCACCTAATGCTGCTGCTACATCTGCTGTGCCCCATCCCGTTAAACAAGGTTTAATTCAATCATTAGGTGTATTCTTTGACACTATGCTTGTTTGTACAGCTACAGCAATTATGATTTTATTATATTCTGGTTTGCAATTTGGTGATAGCGCGCCTCAAGGTGTAGCAGTTACGCAATCAGCGTTGAACGAACATTTAGGTTCAGCAGGAGGTATTTTCTTAACTGTAGCAGTTACCTTATTTGCATTTTCATCTGTTGTAGGTAACTATTACTATGGACAATCCAATATTGAATTTTTATCTAACAATAAGATGATATTATTTATTTTTAGATGTTTTGTAGTACTTTTAGTATTTGTAGGTGCTGTTGCTAAAACAGAAACAGTTTGGAGTACTGCCGATTTATTTATGGGTCTTATGGCAATAGTAAATATCATATCAATTATAGGTTTGTCGAATATTGCGTTTGCAGTGATGAAAGATTATCAAAGACAGCGTAAAGAAGGTAAGAGACCTGTGTTTAAACCCGAAAACTTAGAAATAAATTTATTTGGCATTGAGACTTGGGGACAACATGCAAAAATGCCAAAAAAATAGTGAATAAATCAATAAAATAACGGCTTGATACATATCCCTTGATGTATCAAGCCGCTTTATTTTTGGCAAGATTTAAAGTATTGATGTCATTGATTCAATCTCTATATAACAGTAAAAAATTTCAAAATAGATTCCTTTTCAATTTAGGTATTAAGCATTATAATTTTAATAATGATATTAGAAAGGTGATTATGATGAGCAAGTATGTAATAACGAAAACACTCAATAACAATGTCATCATATGCACAAAAAATCATCAAGAGGTTGTTTTAATTGGTAAAGGTATTGGTTTTAATAAAAAGGTTGGTATGACAGTTCAAGAGAATGCTTCAATAGAAAAAATTTATAAATTAGAACAACAAGAGCAACAAGAACACTACAAAACACTTTTGGAGCTCGGAGAAGATCATGTTGTTCAAGCGGTGATAGAATCAGTTAATATTATCAATGAATCTGGTCTAATTACAGATGATAAAAATTTGGTTGTTGCACTTACAGATCACATCATTTATGCCTATAAAAGACTTAAGCAACATCAAATGATTACAAATCCATTTGTGATTGAAACAAAACATCTCTATAGTAATGCATACAATGTTGCTCGAAAGGTAATCGATAAATTAAATAAAACCTTAGACGTACATTTTCCAGAAGATGAAATTGGATTCATCGCATTACATATTGCATCCAACTCTGAAAAATTATCAATTCACGATATTTCAGTAATAAACAAGTTAATCAATAAGAGTATTACAATTATTGAAACTGATTTACAACATTCAATTGATAAACAAACAATACAATATCAGCGTTTTATAAGACACATACAATTTTTAATATATCGATTAACTAAAGGTGAGTATTTAGAAGCACAGGAGAATTTTATATCGATGATAAAAACTATGTATCCTCGTAGTTTTAATACGGCTTATAAAATATTAAAAATGATTCAACGTGAGTTTAGTGTGTATGTATACGAAGCGGAAATAGTTTATTTAACATTACATATCAATCATTTTGAAGTTCAAATTAGTAGTGAATAAATCTTAAAATATTCTTTTAATAAGAAAAGTGACTTTAATGATTAGAGTATTGTTATTTGTGGTAAGATAAATATTGTGTTTTTAAGCTTATTTTTACAATAAATTAAAAAGTAAATAGATGTATTTTTAAGGCGTGGTGAATTTAATGAAAAATGAAAAAGAAATAAATGGAAAAAAAAGCCATTTTTTTAGTTTGTCAGAGTCTAGATTTATGAGGTTTTTAGGCGGAAATGACCTTATTTATGCTTTAATTGCATTGGTTCTTTTAGGTATTGTCATTTTTATCTTTGATAAAATTTCATATGTCTTTCAACCATTTATTATTGTATTTAATACAATAGCAGCACCTATTATTGTTTCATTAGTGCTATTTTATTTATTCAATCCTATTGTAAATATGATGGAGAGATATCGTATTCCAAGACTATTAGGTATAACAATTATTTATGTTGCAATTGTTGGTATTATTACATTAATAGTTAATTTACTTATTCCAATTATTGGATCACAGATAGAAAGTTTTATCAAAAATACACCTAATTATTTACATAAAATTACGCGTTCACTTGATAAACTTAATAATAATACCATTTTATCTGGTTACATGGGACAAGTGAACGAATGGTTAGAATCTGCTCAGAAAAAGATACCATCTATGGTTTCAGATTACTCAGACGGATTTGGATCTAAACTCGCAACTTTTGCTGAGGCAGTCGCAAATATCGGTATTGTTATTGGGACTACACCTTTTGTGTTATTCTTTATGTTAAAAGATGGTCATAAATTTAAAGATTATACTACAAAAATTATGCCACCTAAATTTAGAAAAGATTTTCATGACTTGTTAGAAAAGATGAGTGTACAAGTTGGTTCATACATTCAAGGTCAAATTATTGTGTCATTTTGTATTGGATTATTACTATTTATTGGCTATTCAATTATTGGTCTTAAGTACGCCTTAGTTTTAGCAAGTATTGCTGCAGTAACTAGTGTGGTTCCTTATTTAGGACCGACAATAGCAATATCACCTGCGATTGTTATCGCGATTATTACTTCACCTTTAATGTTATTAAAGTTAGCTGTTGTATGGACGCTTGTCCAATTCTTTGAAGGCCACTTTATCTCTCCTAACGTTATGGGGAAAACATTGAAAATTCATCCTTTAACAATTATTTTCATTTTATTATGTGCAGGAAATTTAATGGGCATTGTTGGTGTGATTATTGGTATTCCTCTATACGCTGTACTTAAGGTATTGGTTTCACACATATTTATGTTATTTAAACGAAGATACAATCGCTACTATGGAAATGATGCTGGTGAGTACACTATCACTGAAGAAGAAAAAGGAATTAAACAATAATATATATAATTTTAGACTGGAACAACAAAACAACAATGTTCCAGTCTTTTTTATTTTTAAATCACATACATTTGCAATCATGATATGCTTAGTAATCATATGATAAATGATTTTATTCAAATTAATCTCGCGGATGATGTGAAAATTGTATTACAATAATGTAAGGTTCATCTTGCTTATTGATATTCTATATGACATAGCTTTATGATATATTTTGATATATATCATATTGAATTAGAATCGAAGTGAAAACATGACACAAGAATTAAAAAGTAAATTACTTTCTTTTTTTAAATTTATTTTCGCCACTGCTTTATTTATCTTTGTAATTTTTACACTCTATAGAGAATTATCACATATCAATTTTAAAGAGACATTCATACAGTTCGGCAAAATTAATAGATTATGGCTCGTACTACTATTTGCTGGTGGGGGACTGTCACTCATCTTATTATCACTGTACGATATTATTTTAGTAAAGGCTCTTAAACTTAAAATGCCGTTGATTAGAGTCTTTAGAGTGAGTTATATTATCAACGCCCTTAATTCTATAATTGGTTTTGGAGGGTTTATAGGTGCAGGCGTAAGAGCTTTTGTGTATAAAAATTATACTAATGACACGAAAAAACTTGTACAATATATTTCTATTATTTTAGTATCTATGCTTACGGGATTAAGTTTATTATCCATCTTAGTTGTCCTGCGTATATTTAATGCTTCTCACATGATTGATGAAATTTCGTGGGTACGTTGGATTTTATATATTGTTGCATTATTTTTACCAATTTTTATTTTTTATACCGTCGCACGACCTGTAGATAGAAATAATCGTTATATGGGTGTGTATTGTACAGTTGTATCATGTGTTGAGTGGATGGCAGCAGCTACTGTATTATATTTTGCTGCATTGATTGTCGATATACATATCTCATTTATGACTTTTGTAGGTATATTTGTTATTGCAGCTTTATCTGGTTTAGTTAGTTTTATTCCAGGTGGTTTTGGCGCGTTTGATTTAGTCGTGTTACTAGGACTGAAATCACTTGGTATTTCTGAAGAAAAGATACTTCTAGCATTAGTTTTATATCGATTTGCTTATTATTTTGTGCCAGTGATGATTGCGCTTATACTATCTTCATTTGAATTTGGAAATACTGCTAAAAAATATCTCGACAATTCGAAGTACTTTATACCTGTAAAAGACTTCACTTCATTTTTGAGGTCTTATCAGAAAGATATTTTAGCTAAAGTGCCTTCATTTTCGTTAGCGATTTTAATATTTTTAACTAGTATTATTTTCTTTATTAACAATTTAACTATTGTCTATGATGGATTGTATGATGGAAATCATTTTGCCTATTATATTGCTTTAGCTATACAAACGAGTGCTTGTTTGTTACTTATTTTAAATGTAAGAGGTATTTATAAAGGCAGTCGTCGTGCAATAATTTATGCCTTTATTTCTATTATTTTAATTGCTAGTGCGACTATATATACTTATGCGTCATTTTTATTATTGTCATGGCTCATTATCATATTTGTGTTACTGATTTTAGCTTATCAACGTGCGCAAGTACTTAAACGACCATTACGCTTTAAAAAGTTGGCGTTTATGCTACTTCTTAGTATCTTTATTCTTTATTTAAATCATATTTTAATATCAGGAACTTTATATGCATTAGATGTTTATCATATTGAGATTGATACGTCTTTATTACGATATTACTTTTGGATGACCATTGTTATTATTATGCTACTCGTTGGCGTTATTGCTTGGCTTTTTGACTATAAGTATAAACGCCCTCATCATAGCATTGATTTAACACTTTGCGATGCAATTATTCAAAAATACGGTGGTAATTATTTAAGTCACCTTGTTTATAGTGGTGACAAAGATTGTTTCTTTAATGAAAATAAAGATTCTTTTATTATGTATCGATATAAGTCCAATGCCCTTGTCGTTTTGGGTGATCCAATTGGCAATACTAAATCATTCGAGTCATTATTAGAAGCATTTTATCAGTTTGCAGAGTATCAAGGTTATGAGATTATTTTTTATCAAATAAGTGATCAATATATGCCTTTATATCATAATTTTGGGAATCAATTCTTCAAATTAGGTGAAGAAGCTATTATTGATTTAACAACGTTTACAACATCTGGTAAAAAGCGACGTGGTTTCAGAGCGACGCTCAATAAATTTGATGATTTAAATATCAATTTTGAAATTATTGAACCACCATTTACTCAAGATTTCTTTGATGAACTTAAATTTGTGAGTGATAAATGGTTGGATGGAAGAAGTGAAATGCATTTTTCTGTAGGTCAATTTACTCAAACTTATTTATCGAAAGCACCTATTGGAGTAATGAGAGATCATTCTGGCAAGATGATTGCATTTTGTAGTTTGATGCCTACTTATTCTAATAATGCAATATCTGTTGATTTAATTAGATGGTTGCCTGAATTGGATTTACCTTTAATGGATGGATTATATCTTCATATGTTGTTATGGAGTAAAGAAAAGGGGTATAAAGCATTTAATATGGGAATGGCGACACTCTCGAATGTAGGTCAATTGCATTATTCTTATTTAAGAGAGAGAATGGCAGGACGTGTATTTGAACATTTCAATGGTTTATATCGTTTTCAAGGATTAAGACGTTATAAAGAAAAATATAGCCCCAATTGGGAACCTAGATTTTTAGTTTATCAAAAGCATTATTCTCTGTGGGAGAGTATGCTTAAAGTGATGAGAGTCATACGCCATAAATAATGAATATTTTAAACATTTATCTCTAAATATCCATAAATATAGCCTGGAACATCAATTGTTGTTCCAGGCATTTTTAATGTAAGGTAGTTGTTGACTTAATTGAAAAAATATTTTTATCAAAATTCTTCATTCATATTTTTTATTCTCAAGATGGAATGATATATTCAAAATGAATCATGGTCCAATCTATTATTTACATATGATTATCTTTGACATAATTAGCACGATCTTGTTGTTCTTGTTCATAACGTTCAGGGTTCTTTTTGTAGAAATCTTGATGGTATACTTCCGCTTCATAAAAAGTTGATGCCGGTAAAATTTTTGTTGCAATTGCTTTATCAGCGTTAAAACTATCTTGGAGTTCACATATATATTGTTCTGCTAACTGTCTTTGATGTTCATTTGAATAGAAAATAGCAGTCTTATATTGAGAACCTCTGTCTTGAAATTGACCACCATCATCCAAAGGATCTATAACTGAAAAGAAAATTTCTAATAATTTATGATATGAAAATAGAGCAACATCATACTCAATTTTAACCACTTCATAATGCCCAGTAGATCCAGTTTTTACTTCTTCATAAGAAGGATTAACTAAGTGTCCTCCCATATATCCCGACGTGACTTTTTCGATACCATCGAATGTATCAAAAGGTTTAGTCATACACCAAAAACAGCCACCAGCAAAGTATGCAGTATTGATATTCATTTATGCCATCCTCTCATTGGACCTTAGTACCATTTATTAAAAAACTCTTGCAATTTGAATACTTTTTCTATAACGTTAATACATATTAATTATAGTATATAGATATGTAATTTTGAAGGTATAAGGTAGGTAAATATGACTGAACAGAAGGATATTAAAGAAACAGAGTATCGACGACAGAAAGGAACAACTTCGACACCTTCTAGGCGAAGAAATAAAAAAAGAATGCGGAAGTTACCTTTTATCATTTTAGTCATCCTAATTATTTTAATTTCTATCATTGTGTATATTACCCATCAGTATAACAGTGGTATGAAGTATGCTAAAGAACATGCTAAGGATGTTAAGGTGCATAAATTTAATGGGAATATGAAAAATGATGGGAAGATTTCAGTTCTTGTCCTTGGCGCGGATAAGGCTCAAGGTGGTAAATCACGTACTGACTCGATTATGATTGTTCAATATGATTACGTACATAAAAAAATGAAAATGATGTCTGTCATGAGAGATATTTATGCTGATATTCCTGGTTATGATAAATATAAAATTAATGCCGCATATTCACTTGGAGGCCCGGAATTGTTAAGAAAAACACTTAACAAAAATTTAGGTGTTAATCCTGAGTATTACGCTGTAGTAGATTTTACTGGATTTGAAAAAATGATAGATGAACTACAGCCTAATGGTGTCCCAATTGATGTGGAAAAAGACATGTCTGAAAATATAGGTGTGTCTTTGAAAAAAGGACATCATAAGTTAAATGGTAAAGAATTACTTGGTTATGCTAGATTCCGTCATGATCCGGAAGGCGATTTTGGTCGTGTGAGAAGACAACAACAAGTGATGCAAACATTAAAGCAAGAGTTAGTTAATTTCAATACAGTTGCGAAACTACCAAAAGTTGCTGGTATTTTAAGAGGTTATGTTAATACAAATATGCCTAACTCTGCGATTTTTCAAACAGGTATAAGTTTTGGAATTCGTGGAGATAAAGATGTGCAATCTTTGACAGTCCCTATTAAAGGAAGCTATCAAGATATTAATACAAATAATGATGGTAGTGCGCTTCAAATAGACTCTGAGAAAAATAAGCAAGCAATCAAAAATTTCTTTGAAGATAATTAAAAAATGAATCCCTGAAGAGGCTGGGACAAAAAGGTTCAAGATAAGTA
>NZ_KV831350.1:14088-96283 GCF_001837075.1 Staphylococcus sp. HMSC063F05 | reverse complement strand
CTCATTTACTGGCTATTATGCTAGGGAATTATGTACCAGCCTCGTTTTTTTATTTAATTTAAATTTCTTATGTTATCAATCTTACTTGTTTAATTGGCCTTTATAACATACTTTTCAATAATTTTTTGTAAAGATTCAAAATATACCTTTCGTTTTTTCAAAATATTGATAAAATAAAATGTGATAAATTCATTTCAAAGTCATCATTTTCCAATTGACAAAAATATAAAATTAATTTTAAAAACAATTTTTAAATATGTTGTCAATAATGTTTTTTATAGTAACAAAACGATTATTGCGTATTTTTAATAATTCTTTTATTATGTATTTAATAAGTCTTAATTTCAAAAATCATTTTTATTTATGTTATTTCTTTTAATGGGAGGTCACCATGAACAATATCCGTTTATTGAATCAAAACGATTTGGATTCCTATATTGAATTAATGAAATTTGGTCACCATAATTATGAATGGGATCGTTACTATTTAGAAAATGTTAGCATTGATAGACTCAAAACTATCTTGTCTAATCATACTGATTATTGGAATATATTTGGTGCTTTTGAAGATGATGAACTTGTTGCAACATGCACTTTAAAACAAATGAATTATGTAGGTAAATGCCATAAAGCTATTCTTGAAAATAATTTTGTTAAAAATAATGATGAAATTGTTAACCGAGAATTAATTAATCATATTATTCAATACGCTAAAGAACAAAATATTGAAACATTGATGATTGCTATTGCATCAAACAATATAAGTGCTAAAGTGTTCTTTAGTTCTATAGGTTTTGAAAATCTTGCTTTTGAAAAAAACGCTAGCAAAATTGGCAATGAATATTTTGACGAAAATTGGCTCATTTATTCAACAACTGAGTCATCAGATTAAAATGCTTATATTTACCTTTTAAACATTTTCATTATTATGTCCATACATCGATATAGTGCTTTTTAATCATGAGTTTATATGAATATTTAAAATGACTATTTCAAAAATCAGTAAAGCAAAACATATATTATTTAAGTGATTCCCATATACAAAAAAGTTAAAAATTTAGCCTCAAATGAAATTACACAAATCATTTGAGGCTATGTTGATTTTTCTATAATTATTGAACAATTAATGTACATTTATTATTAAAACTATCTTGTAAGTAAACTATTTTTTAATGGGATTAATTAAATCTTTAAAGATAAATTCTTCTCCATCGTATTCAAATTTTACAATGTTACAATTTCCTATTTCAAATTTACTTCCCTTGTCATACCCTAATATATTTCTTACAAACAAACCAATAGTGCTACCATGACTCACTGCTAGAATTGTCTCTCCATCTGTTGTATCCATCATTTCATAGAGTGCTCGATAAACCCTGTGTTCAACTTCAGATCTTGATTCTCCACCAAATGGTACAACAGCGTCACCATACAAATATCTAGGTTGTTTAATAGCTCTTAATAACTCGATACTTTCCCCTTCAAATAATCCAAACCCCCACTCTTTAAGATCTTTTACACACCAATATTGTTGGTTTGGTACAGCGTTCTCTAACGTGTCACATGCTCTTTGTTGTGGTGATGAATAAAGATAGTCAAAATGAATATTTTTCGTTTTAAAATATTGTTGTGCTGCATTCGCTTGTTGTACACCTAATGCAGTCAAAGGAGAATCACTAGCCCCTTGTATTTTACCTTTTAAGTTAAACACTGTTTGACCATGTCTCATTAAATATAATGTTTTAACCAATTGTAAACACCTCTTCACTCATTATTTAAGATATTCACCAAAGAATACACCCATCATTGTTTATGACACTTTTATTTAATCACTGCCAAATTACAAAGTAAACCAATGATTTAAAAAATTAGAAATCATACAATTTAAAAGCAAATTGTTTAATAAAATTTGTTTAGGGTATAACTTAACATTAGATTTACATGGAATAAAGGAGGATTAATGATGTCTACTCATAGTCAATGTAACTATGTCAATCCTATTTCAATTTCTTTAGATTGGGAATGTTTAATTATAAGCAAAACAGATATGCTACTCGATGGTGTACCTAAAGAATTAATTAATACTTGGTTAGATCAAAATGTTATCGAGCCGTTTTGTGTTCGTAATAATGAAATAAACTTTAAAACTAAAGATGTTTGGAATGCTCTTAAGACCCATAACTGGTATTATTCAAATTAATTGATATAGACTAATTGCACGATTTGTACTTTCGATTAACTGACGATCATTATAATTAAGAAGCACATAGGTTCTTATAGAATTATTATTTTTCTCTTCCTTTGGGAAACAAGCATCATTAAAAATGTATTGTGCTAAATGACCTAGTGGCGTATCGTCATTGATAAATCCTAAAATAAACTCATAAAAAGACATTTGATTTCAGCCCCTTTTTTAAAGTGTTAAAAACACTTGAGTCACCTACTTATATACTTTCACCTATTAATCATACCAGATTTCTCGAGTTTTTATGTGCAAAAAATTCTTTTTTGCACTATATACATAAACTTTTTTTGCTAATAATGATAATTTTCATTTATTTTTGTTCTTGTGATGAAATTACAGTTGTTAGAGGTTTAAAAATAACTATAACATTAAATTGATTCACATATAATAAAGTATTACTAATTTTTTTATTTTCACCATAAAAACGACAATGATGTGTATGTCTCAAATAAAATATTTTTTATGAATGTTAATATATTTACCTGTACGAAATAAATGATATTATAGTATATAAATAACTTAGTTCTATCAAGCAGTATCTATTGAGGTGTAACACCTATGAAATTAAACAAAGCAAATATATTCAATTTGATATTCACCATTTTATTTTTTTCATTTAACATTCTCATAACCTATAACGCAAATATAGATTATAAGTTATGGTTAATACCTGGTTTAGCAATTTGTGGTTTTGCTCTTTTTTCAAGCTTGACCTTAGTAATTATCTATAGTGATTTATTCAGTGAAATATTATTTTTTATCAACATTATCTTAGCACTGTATTACATTTATCCGATTTTTTATGAATTTGTCTAAATTTTTGACTAGGGAGGGATATCAATGAGCTTACATTTCCAAATTTTGCTGTGGCTTTCTATCTTATTTATCATCGCAGGAACGATATTATTGGTAACAATGCTTAAAACTAAAAAAGAAGAACGAAAAGAATCTTATCTAGGCTTTACTGTAATTTTCTTAATCTTTGGTTTTGCCATCTTAATTTATACTTTTATATTCGGAATTTTATAATATGTAGAAATAGAATCACTTTTAATGAAAAGGCATTATACTATATTATGCATCTCAAAGAGATAAACAATGTATTCTTTTTGAGATGCTTTTTAATAGCGTGATTATGATTTACTAGATTATATTTGAAGTAAATCAATTATTTTTGCAACTAGCTTTATGAATTATTCAAGGAGCTTCTTTAAATATATGAAATTAATATCTAAAAGCATATACTTATCATTTATATTTTTTATTTTTAGTCTCATGTTATTTACCAATCAAAGTTTCGCTAATGATAATAAACGTTTTCAGCTAAAACCAGGTGACATTATTGTTACAAAAGGTCCTGTTTTAAATGGTTTTTTTGGTCACTGTAGTTTGGCAATTGATCATGACACTGTACTTCAAATTGAAGGTCCAGGGGATAAACCAATGACGGAAGATTTTGAATCTTATCGTGACAGATATGGAAAAGGTAAAAATGAATGGATAAAAGTCTATCGATGTTCACACCCTAACGCTGGAACAAAAGCAGCTCAATGGGCAAAGAAACATTATGAGAATAGCGATAGCGAATATCTTGTTACATTCAACTTAAAAAGTGAAACATTTACATATTGCACTAAAATTATATATCAAGCATATAAATACGGCGTAGATAAAAATTCCGTAAGTGATCACGGTTTATATATTATTTCACCCTATGCGCTAACAGATAATTTTACAGATGAATATAAATTAAAATTAGTAAAAACATATTAAAAATCCCGATGGTAATGTGAACTTATGCTCGTATTTCACACCACCATTGGGATTTATAGTCATCCTTCTTTAAAATAGTTAATAAATTGGTCTTGCTTATCAATAAGTTCTAAATAGGAAATTGAACTAAACGGTATAATACGTGTACAATTTTTACATGGATAAATAATAACTTCGTTTTCATAATCAACATGAATATCATTCTCTAATACGATTCTCTTATTCCCTATAACAACGACAACTGATTTGAAACTATCATCATTCAAGTATTTTTTTAATAGATTTTTATTCATCACAACATCACATCCCTTTACTATAAATTACCACATTATTGTTAAAACAATGTGAAGATTTTGAATTCTTTTAATTCCTTTTGATTATAATCTTCCTTTTTGATGATTTATAAATTTTTCTTACTTTTATTATAAGAATTCTTTTCATTTATTAAATAGTATCTATTAAAATGGGTATAGAAAATATATAGTAAAAAGTTAGTATATAATAATTAAATGGAATTAAATTTATAACCTTATTAAATATTTAAGAACATTTATTGTTTATATAAAAAGGAGTTACCATGAGAAACAAAGACAATCAGCATTCGAGATTATATTATATTATTTTGACAATCGTTATTATCGCAATTTGTGTTGTTGTTGTAATACTTTTTAATACTTTAAAGACAAACCGTTCTCATTCTACCGATAGATACGCAGATTTTACTGAATTAAAAAAAGATACGATAAAAAATAAAGATTGGCGTATTAAAACAAAACACCGTAAAAATAAGGATATTTTAGTCACTGCAATTCACGGTGGTGGTATCGAACCAGGTACGACTGAAATTGCACGACGTATTTCCAATGTTGGAAAATATAATTTTTATACCTTTGAAGGTCTTCGAAAGTCTAATAACGATCAACTACATGTAACATCCACTCAATTTAACGAACCTATATTAGATAAGTTACTTAAAAACACTAAAGAAACATTATCTATACATGGATTCTCTGGAGATGACCCTATTGTTTATATCGGAGGTAAAGATAAAGAGATGTCTCACTCTATCACGAAAGAATTACGTAAAAAAGACTTTACTGTAAAAGAAAGTCCTAACAAAATCGATGCAAAGTCATCAGATAACATAGCTAATAAAAATGAATCTAACTCAGGTGTCCAATTAGAACTCACGACTGCATTGCGAAAACAGTTTTTCAAACATTATAAATTAGATCGACATACACGTAGTGATTCAGATAAATATACTAAAGATTTTTACAAATTTGCGAACGCAGTGCAAAAAGGTATCGAAAAGGTAAATTAAATTTTAAAATAAATATTGTAATACTTAAAAAAATCGCACTTACTTAAAATCTAATAAGTGGAATAATATTTATTTAACATAGTCGGAGGCAGATTTTGATGGAAAACCTTACAAAAGAACAAAAATATACAATAGCTAAATTTTATAAATTATATATGGAAAGATCTAATGCGGGGCAACCAGAAGAAGAAGCTAATCATTTTAAAGATTCTGTAACGGCACAAGATGATTATTTTTGTGATAGAAAATATGAAGATTTCATTCATAACTGTAAAGTCTTAATAAATGAAGGTTACTTAGATGGCGAGGTTGAAGATAACAAAATATATAATATTCAGGTTACAACAAAAGCTTTTACAGAAATTGAGCGTAGCTTTGGTTAAAAAGTACAAGTAAGGTGATGAATATGAAAGACTGGACAATTAACAATCATTCCAAACGACAATTGATTATTCAAAGTAATCATGATGATATTTCGATTATAGAACCATTGCGAAATGGTTCTTTTAAAATACTTGCTGAATTTAATGCGTTAAATACAGATTACATTCAAGTTTATGACCACACACTTGTTGTTTCTATACATGAGAAAGAGATTAGTGTGTTTGATCGATCTTCACAGTCAATTTAAAGTAAGTAACTATTTAATTTATAATTGTTTCAATTATTATTTAGAAGATTTTTAAAAAACACATCACTATAAAGCAATTTAGTTAGATATAAATATATTTTTGTGATAACCTATACATGTTACACTCTGTGAGTGTTTAACATTACTTCTTGTTATCGCCGTGCAGACTTTAATTTTCGTCATTATTAAAGTAACTGCATTGGCGTTTTTTTATTTCAAAAAGATTTTTTACTACAAATATAATAGAATTAACATTTGAAATATAGTAATCGTTATAAAACAAATACACTTTTTATTGTTATCTTTTATTTAATTTTATGAACTTATGGTATACATCAATAATCATCATAGATAAAATTGCTCTAAAACTAAACCAAAATAAAAGTATATTAATAAGTATACATCAACAATAAAAAAAGAATTACACACAAGAAATTCTATAAAGTGCAACGTAGAAAGCTAAATTGAGAATTTTAATAGAGATGTTTTATAGAGATAATAAATTGGTATTCGAACTACCAGTTGAAAATCTGACTAAAGGGCTTAATATTAATTTAGTTATCAACAAAAAAGCCTAAGACAGTTATTTCTGTCCTAGACTTAATAAAGATATATAATTATTACATCTTAACAACGTTTGCAGCTTGCTCACCACGTTCACCTTCGACGATATCGAATTCAACGCTTTGGCCTTCTTCTAAAGATTTATATCCATCTTCAACGATTGCTGAGAAATGCACGAATACATCTCCGCCATTTTCTCTTTCGATGAAACCAAAACCTTTTTCTGCATTAAACCATTTAACTGTACCGTTATTCATATAGAATACCTCCACGTGCTTTTGCACTAAATATTTGTAACAAATCCATTAATTAAAAGAGAATATTCTATAAAAATAATTCCACAATCAACTTCACGTACTTTATTACTTAACCACTACTATACGCTTATTTTTGGAAAAGTAAAGGGTTTTCTATATTTTATAAATTGTAGAGCTCTTAATAATGTCAAAAGCTATTTAAATAAGGCATTGTATAGATTAATAGTTTATTAAAACTAATAATCAAAATGAACTTTTCATAAAATCATAAATACATTTAACGATTAGGAACTATATTTTTTCTTACATTTATTTTTTTAACAGCGTGGCAATTAATATTTCTATCTACGCAAACTTAAACTTTTAACCAAATAAATCAAATACAATGTAACTGTAATCAATTGAATTGGAGGTGTATTTCATGTTTATTTTTGATTTATTAAATAAAGGTGTTCAATTTTTTAAAGATGTTTTTAAAACTGATGAAAAATAATCAAAACATTTAAGAGAACAATTAATACTTAAACCTTAAGCATTTTGTCGCACACGACTACATTACAAACACATTTATATCAATCTTTTTCAACTGTTAGACATAACGTATAGAATTTCACTTGAATATTCTACATGTTAAAAAGTTAGGGAAAGAAATAAAATTCTTCAAGAATTTTTTCTTTCCCTACTTTTAAAATATTAATCCTTACTAAACATATAATAATTATAAAATACATAAATTATATCATATTTTCTGCAACAGAAATGAATTCAAAGTTATTTTGTTTTCGAAATCATTTTACACTTAAGAATATTTTTTGATTACTTTAGAACTAGAAACCCAATTACTTTAGTTCAATACTATAATTTAGTTAACAAATACATAGGAGGTGAGTCACATGTTCATCATTAACTTAGTTAAAAAAGTTATCTCTTTTATCAAAGGTTTATTCGGTAATAACGAAAACGAATAATAATTAAACTATTCTCTACTCCGCCCCTCCTGTTAGAGGGGTTTTTTACGTCATTGATTGTACGACGTTGAACATAGCTCAATCAATACTATTCAAAATTCAACTGTGTAAAATGCACTCTTAAAAATGAAGTAGAACTATAGTCATAACGGCAGAATTATAAATAGTATTAGTGAAAGTATTTCTACAACGTTATCAACTTTCATCACAAAAAGACATAAAGATAAAACTGGGATAATAAAATTTAGTATCCATTAGCTATAACATAAACCTCATCAAACTTTATTTGGGAGTCCTTTTAATTCATTAAGATAAAGTTATATAATTAGAGTGTAAGTAACTTTTTCATATACATTATTTATGCAAAACAACTCATAATAAGTTAAATACTATTCCCCTATTCTTGAAGTTGTTTGAAATACTCCTCATCTAAATGATTGAGGTTTATATTTTCAATTTGAAGTGTTACATGTTCTAAACCGTATTGTGTTTTTAACAAATCCGAAACTTTATTTATTGTAGCATAAGGCGATTTAATGTAGTCATCACTTAGTACAACATGTGCACTTAAAGAACTTTGATTAGTTGTAACACTCCATAAATGGAATTCATGAATATCTATCACGCCTTCAACATCTTTCATTGCTCCCATAATTTCATCTGTATCATATCGATCCGGCACACGCTCCATCAGAACTTTTGAAGCATTTTTAATAATTTTGTATCCTCCTCTTAAAATAATCAATGAAATGAGAATACTAATAATTGGGTCAACAATGTTCCATCCAGTAAAATGAATCAACACAAACGCCACAATAATACCTAAAGAATTTAATAAATCACCAATAAAATGCCATAATGCACTTTGAATATTAATATTATTCTCTTTTTTTAGAGAAATCATGAAAATGATGGTCAATACGATATTGGCAATTAAACCAATAAACGCAATTAGAATCATAATGCCACTTTCAACAGGTCTAGGGTGTATAATTCTCATGATACCCTCATACATAATTCCTAGTGAAATAACAATAAGTGCTAAGCCATTGAGAAAAGCTACGATAATTTCCAAGCGTAAAAAACCATATGTATAGTTCTTTGTAGGTGGCTTGCTCGAGAAATAAATCGCTACCATTGATAAACCTAATGCTAGAACATCACTTAACATGTGAAATGAGTCAGAGAGTAACGCGAGTGAATTCGACACAATACCTCCTACGAACTCAACTACAGTGAATATCATAGTAATAACTAAAGATAACCATAATGTAATTTTTGAGCTACTTTGAAACTTTCTATGTTCAATGTGGTGAAAATAATCAGGTTTATTTTCCATGTCTTTCCTCCATCTTTTTACGTCTGTTTAATTTTAAAGTTATTATACCCTTAATCCCATTTAAATAACTTAAATGAGTATTCGTTTGTAACTTCTCTAACTTTTTATAACTCAATTTTTTTAATATGTCATAAAACTAACATATCCTGTAAATTAAAGCTCATATTATTTAAACATTTAAAGAACATAAAAGTAATATAATTAGGTTGAATTATATTAAAGTTTCTCTTTTTAACAACGCTAATGGTGTTTAAATATATAGGAGGAACATAAGGAGACATGCAGAATGAAGCATCAAAAAAATCAGAGCAGGTTTAAACTACTAATAGCTGGCATAATAGCAGGACTTTTATCTGGTGTAGTCAAACTAGGTTGGGAGGTAATGTTCCCACCCCGAACACCTAGTAGAGATGCCACTAACCCACCTCAACAACTCTTACAATTACTAGGAATACCGTCAGATATTACCCATCTCACATACAATTTTTCTGAGCATGCATTACCTTGGATAAGTTTTATCGTACACTATAGTTTTTCTATCGCTATTGCAATAATCTATATTTATATCGCAAAGAAATATACAAAAATCACACTAGGTTATGGTGCTTTATTTGGTATAGTTATTTGGATTGTTTTTCATTTAATCTTAATGCCAATTATGCATGTCGTACCGAATGCTTTTGATCAACCATTTTCAGAACACCTATCAGAATTTTTTGGACACATTGTTTGGATGATGGTTATAGAAATGGTCAGAAGGTATTTCTATAATATTCAATTAAATAAATAATCAATGAGAAACAAAGTTCCAAAAGAATTGCATTTTTGCATTCATTTGGAACTATTTTATTTCCTAACGTTATAAACAATATAGTATAGATACTTTTATGATTTTAAATTTCCCTTATTACATACACCAATAAACAATCAAACTATTTTTTAAATTACTTTGATAAATCATATGTTAATGACAACATTTTATATTCTCTATAATATAGTAGCAATTAGTACTAATATTGTCGGTTATAAATTTAAATTGTATACTGTATTTATATAAGAATTAATAAATGGAATACGTTTGCTATTGTCGGTTCGATGTTCAAATTAATAGTTATATAAATTTAATATTGGGAAAAATTACTAATGAAAGTTAAAGCATTAGTTGTTTTTCTTATCAATATCACTATTCTTAACGGCATGTGGTCTAAACTCTAAATAAAACACAAAAAATATTGAAAAGAGGAGTCAAATTAAAAACAAGGCATCTCAACTAGAAGAATTGCAATGAATAAGTTCATTGAACATTAATATAGTGACTTATGATTCTGAAAACTCTCAAAATACAATTCAAACTCAAGAATAAGCTATTGATGAAAGTAATAATTCTAAAGATACTCAATATAATCAAAATTCAAATACAACTTCAACAATTCGCAATAACAACCTAACTACAATCCAAATAACAAATATTTGAACATGTCAAATCAAGAATGGAGAAATAAAACAAGGAATAGACTATCATCTAGTGAGATGCAAATTCGTGACGAAATTCTCAATGATAATTATGAAGAGATAACGCACAGAAAGTTCTAGATGCAAATAATTATTCTAAAAATCAGTATAAAAATTGAAAATTTACAATTTAGTTCAACTAAATAGAAAGAGGTTTATATGTTATACGTAATTATAGGCTTTTTTATAATAGGAATCGGACTATATATTTTTAGTTTCTTTTTAGCACAAAATCAAGGATTATCTTATAAAAGTCATTGCAGAAATTTTTCTGCAGTTTTTATATCACTCGGTGTATTATGCTTAATGGGATATCTCGTTCATTATGTATCTAAACACTATTTAGGCATATAGTTATCTCTAGCAATTACACTTATCAACAATCGTAAATTTTTTAATTGAGCGAAAAAATAAGGGCTAACGTTTTATGTATAGACGGATAAAATACATCATTTAATTTATAGCTCTTTTTCATTTAGTCATCTTAACATACACGTTATTATTTATTACTAATGTAGTCACGTCACTATATATGCCTTACCTTTAATACCAACTTTAAGGATTAAAGATATAACCATCATGAATCACTCATAACTACATTTATTAGAATAATCGTATTGAAAATATCACTAAAGATACTTCAACAGTACCTCCTAGAAATAGACTAAAATTAGCCGTTAATACTATCCGACTTCATTTGTTTTATCGTCCTTGACATTAACGTTACGTAATAGATTAAAGTTAATCTTACCAATCCAATAAAGGAGGATTAACTATGGAATTATATAGTATGCCTATGTTTAATAAATTTTTAGTTAACGACATAGATAAATCATCGGAATGGTATCAAGAGAATTTAGGTTTTAAAAGTATTTTTAAATTTAAAAATGAACAAAATCAAATTTTAATGGAGCATTTACGATTAGCAAAATATCAAGATTTGATGTTAATTTCTGGCAAACAGTTTGAAGTCGGTAATGCAGTTTATACAAATATACTTGTACCAAATATTCGAATTTTAAAACAACGAATATCTTCTCAATATATCGTGGAAGATCTTGAAGAAAAACCATGGAATTCTATTGAAATGACAATTAAAGATTTAGATAATCATTTAATTACGCTTACACAAAGTAACATAAAAAATGAAGAATTTAATGCTTTGATGCAACATATTTCAAAAACTTTTTAAACTATTAAGATAAATCCCCTAGACAATAATTATTATTTAGGGGATTTTATTTATTAACAGTCCTTAATTAAATTAAAAGTATAATAATATCACACTCTTTATTTCTAATTTAATGAAGTAATTCAACAAATTTAATGATCACTATCCATTACTGGATTATATTAGATTTGTTAATACCATTGATTTGTATAACTTGAAATATCTATTCAGAAACTACGATTACATCTTTTGTATTATCGTTTTATCAGTATCTGATGAATATTTGAGTCCGAAACCTAAAGTTCTATCTATACTAATATGAGCTAACCATATTAAAGAAATCTGTAATAGTAACCTTTCATCAATGTATAAATATAATAGCGCGATAATTATAGGTGTGATATACGTGTGTCCAATATTGTAGACATAACTCCCTGTTTTTCTATTAATCACATATCCTAACATAAATATATCTGGAACTAATAGTAAAAGTAAAAACAGCCATATAGAAAATTCTAATTTAACATAAACGGCGATTGTGATTATGAATATAAATGTATTTTCCAACTTAATTACACTACGCATATTAACCCCCCTACTTTACTTTGAAGTATTTTAATTTAATAGTTACTACTACAATTTTAATAATTATCTCTTATTAAGGCTAAGCATCTTTTTAAAGCTGATATAGTGGTTATACTCATTGTGAATAGTAAATATTTAAAAAGTTTAACAAGTTATTACACTTTAAAATTCACTTATGATATTATCATCTTTGTTATATAACTCATATAAAGAATGGTGGAAATTTATGAGCAAAGTAAATAAACCTTTATATTTCTATCTTATGTTATTTCTGTTGACAACTTTAATTGGTGCTTTTCTACTCTATTTGCCCTATACAGGGAAGAAACCCATTAACTTTATTGACGCATTGTTTGTAGCTTCTAGCGCATTCACAGTAACAGGTCTATCACCAGTTGATGTTGGAACACAATTTAATATTTTTGGAGAAATCATTATCTTATTACTTATACAAATTGGTGGATTAGGTATTGTCACTGTAGCAATGCTAACTCTCATCTTTTTAAATAAGAAAATATCAATTAACAATAGAATTTTATTTATGATTACTTGGAATATTGACGAACCCGGTGGTGTAATTAAACTTATTAAACATCTAGCCATATACAGCATCGCCACTGAATTATTTGGTACACTTTGTCTATGTTTATCGTTTATTCCAAAATTTGGCATAGGTAAAGGTCTATTTTTAAGTTTATTCACTTCAGTTTCCGCATTTAACAACGCAGGATTCGCCCTTTTTAAAAACAACTTAATCGATTTTTCAAATGATCCGGTAATCATTATCACTATTCCAATACTTATCATTTTGGGAGGTTTGGGACATTTAGTCGTGGTTGATTTGTGGAACGCCAAAAGTTTTAGAAAATTATCCTTACACTCTAAACTCGTGTTAACTACCACTGGATTATTAATTTTGATAGGCACGGTTTTCTTCTTTTTACTAGAAAATCAAAACTCTATGTTACACATGGGATTAATTGAAAAAATAGGAAATGCATTTTTCCAATCAGTGACAACAAGGACTGCAGGATTTAACACAATTGACGTTGGAAACATTAAAACACCGACAGCTTTATTACTTATGGCTCTCATGTTTATTGGAGGTGCACCATTGAGTGCTGCAGGTGGTATAAAGGTTACAACTTTTGTTATTGCAACAATCGCTATTTTTAATACGATACGCAAAGAAAAAAACAACTCTATATTTAATAGAGAAATATCAGAAAGATACATACAGTTGTCTTTCGTAACTATTCTCATTTCTATTGCATTTATCGGTATGGTTACGTTTATACTTACCATAATCAATTCCAATATACCTTTAATCAAAATACTCTTCGAAGTCGTATCAGCATTCGGTACAGTCGGTCTCACTATGGATTTAACTTCCGAATACTATAATTGGACTGAGTTTATTATTATCATCGTAATGTTATGTGGTAAAATTGGATTACTGAATATTAGTAGAGCGCTTGTTCCACCTAAAGACCCTAAAAATTATAGATATACCAAAGGACACATTCACTTATAATGAGTTCCAATTATTGTAGAGTTAATATTCAAGGGTTAAAAAATATGAGGATAATTTCTAAGTTATTTAAAGCGTAATTGAAATGATTTTAAGTTCTAAAATTTTAACTATAAAAGGATATAGAAGCGCATTTGTTAAGTATAAACCTACAAATGCGCTTCTTTTTTATTGTATTTAGATTGTTCATTACTGTTTCAAAATATCTTTCTTTAAATCATTTGTTAAATGTCAGTATTTTAATTTTATACTATAACACCTATGAATTGAAATGAGTCACTTAAGATATATAGACAAATTATCATATATGAATGATAAGATAACAAGTACAAAGGTAATGTTAAAGTAATTATATAAAATAACTAAATAATCAAAAGTTTCCAATCATATTTTATAATGATAAATATTAAAAAGTAGTTGATATATATTTTTCAAATAAAATTAAATATGACAGTTCTAGAAATCTGTTGAAACTTTTATTTCTCAATTTAAAAAAGAGCAAGATGTGCTATGTCTTTTTACTTATTCAATCATAATAATTTTAATCTAGTTTTCAATGATCGAAAATCATTAAGAATAATCAATCATATCTATAATGTAAAAGGAGAAATGTAAATGAAATTTAGAGAATGGACAATAACGATTAACGGAAAAGGGCCTATAAATGTTGTAGCCAATGAAGATACTTTACTCATATTACAGAAATATCAACATGTCGAAGTAGCATTAAAAATAGATAATGAGACGGTTCAAGTTAAATCTCTCGGTTATAACGAAGATATAATTATTAACCATAATACTAAAGAAATTACGATTAATGTAACCAACTTTTTAGAAGATGATGAATAATTTGGAAATGAATGCAACTAACAAGCAGTAGAGTATTATTTAATTGATATCTTTAATTTTAGTAAAAAAATTATATTTGAAGTAGCAATTATCGTAAAAACGGCATTATTTCTAATAAACAGTTTTAGTAGTTTAGTATTAATCATTTATATTTTTAAGATATATTATATGTAAAAGTCTTTAATATAACATCTAAAATGATTATTCCAACTTTCAATAAAAAATCGATTTGAAGTTTAATGAGAAATATATGCTAACTACTTCAATATTTCTTCATTAAGATATAAGTATGCTAAAACTCCCAAAGGAATACCAAACAATGGCGTGGTAAAAATACTCGCTAAAAATATATACAATATTAAATAACATATTTCTTCAGTTTGCCATTTTTTATTTATGAGAACTTTCCATATTTCCTTTAAACTCAAATAAATTCTCCTTCTTAAAAATTTTAATTAGTAAAATATATGGTTGAGAATGTTTTAATAAAATAATAATTATTGTTATTTTATTAAAACATTTCTTCAAAACCTTTAACTATTTTAGGACATTAGTTTAGATTCGTATTAAACAACTTAATAAAGATACCATATACCTCTAATACACTAATTAATCTCATTATAGTTTAACACTGCAGTATATCAACACATTATATCGCAAAAGTTCATTGACAATAAATTGTGAAAAAATAATATCTGATTATGACACATCTCTTTTTACATTATCTTAGATTATCTACTTCTAAGGGTATTTTTACCTTTTTCTATATTTTCTTCGTATGATTATTTAAAATAAGATAAATATATAGCTAAACTAACCATAATTAAAGTAATTACACTATGTAAAAAAGCTAATCTTTATCATTTTCTTATCCATATTTGTACTATTGTTTCTCCTTCTATAATCCATATCAGATAAGAATACAAAAATTAATCCTAATACGATGGCAATGTAAATATTCAATATGTCTCCCCTCGTTTAATATATACAATTAGCAATTTTATATTTAAAACTACCTCTTTCAACATAATAGAATATTTCTCTAAGCTCTTAAACACAAAAAACTTTAACGTATTTATGAATATTGTATATTCATAAATATTGTAATGTTATTATAATTTAGGTGAACTTTAACAACATTTTAAACGGAGGGATATAAAATGAAATTGAAACTATTAGGAACATTAGCACTCTCGTCAATAATATTAACAGCATGTGGACAAGAAAATGTAAAAAAAACAGAAAGCAATCCAAAAGAAGAACAAAATAAAACGGATAATATGCAAACTAATGGGAGCGTAACAAATTCTAATAGTAATCAAAAACAAAAAACAGCTCAAAAACAAATTTCCGCTCAAGAAGCAGAACAAATTGTCTCGAACTATTACATTAATAAAGGGATTAATAAGCAACAAGTTCTTGAATTTAAAACAAATATAGATAGAAGCAATGCTAATGAATATTATGTTGAACACCTTGTAAGAGATGCAGCCGGAACTCCTATAAAATTTTGTGCTGTAGTAAACAAAAGTACAGGTGAAGTGATCAATCGATTTAATGACATGAATGAGGAAGAAATGAAGGAATTTGAGGAATTTAAAAAAAGAAGTCCTAAGTACCATAATTCTGGTGAAGAAAAAAATAAAATGCAAGAAAATTCTTCATCTTCCGAACAACAAGAAGTCCACAATTCTGTTATATAACAAACAATCGATGAAGTAAAAAAATTTGATAATAATACTGATGCTGATATAAAAATGAGAAATCCGAATAAAATCTTATCATACAGATTACAAAAGATAACTATAGCATTATGATATAAATATTTTTTTAAAGAGAAATCACACTAATTTCGAAGATATTTTAACTTACATATAGATTTTTCATTATACTTCACTAAAACTAAATGATTATTATAATACCGTATACTCTCTTTATATTCATCACGTTTATTTACAACGTCATTTATTTCAGCACCATCACCAACTGTCTCATTAATTGATAATTTTGAAATTGAATCAAACAAAAGTTTCAATTATTGAACGCTATATAAAATTAATCAATTCTATGAAGCTTAGCTACACAACAGCAAAAATTATTCTTTAAGCTACTGTTTTTTACTCTGGTGCACGTAAGGGCGAAATTAGAGCCCTCACATGGCGCGATATTAACTACGATGATGATTTTCATACATATAAATAAAACGGACTATCACGGTGAAGTGACAGCCCCTAAAACAAAAGCAGCAATACGTGATATATACCTACCTTTTCATATGATGAATGACATAGAAAAATATTTAAAATGGTACAAAGAAAACAATGTATATAAAGATGATTATGTATTATTCGGTACATTCTTCAAGGCATACAGTGAATCAACTATAGATCGTTGGTTTACCACTGCATTAAAAGTGTTAGATGAACAACTGCCAGACGTTCAGACATTCCCTAGAATCGTTATACATGAATTAAGACATAGCCATGCGTCTATGCTAGTCAATCATGGTGCAAGTATCATGGTAATAGCACAGCGTTTAGGTCATGCTGATAGTAATGAAGTATATAACCGATACGGTCATTTGTACCCTAGTACGCAGAAAGAAATAGTTAAATACTTGTAAGGAGTCTTATAAATGAATGAGTTAGGTCAAACAATTATTGAGAATTACAATACCTTTGCGCCAAAAAATATGTTCTCAGAGTGGCTTAAGAATCTGCTACAACCACTTGCCACTTTATCGTTGGGATTTTTTGTATATAAATACACTGATAATCGTCATAAAAAAAGATTATTAAACGAGTTAGATTCGAAGTCAGAATGGAGAAAAACGTTATTTATAATAGGTGGGAACTCTACCGTCACATTAGATGATGTATATCAATTCAGAACTGCACTAAGATTTAATTTTAAAAACAATGGGAACTATATCGATAAAGAGAAAAGCAAAAAAGAAGGCTTTAGTTATTTCTTTGACAATATGAATATAATAATTATTAAATACTGTATTAATCTAATAGAAAAGAAGCAAGCAGTATCTAACTCAATAGATTTAGATATAAAAGATCAAAACAGTATAAGACTATTTTGTAGATATATGTTAGCAGACCACTGGGAGAAAAATCAAAATAAAAATTTAAAATTTGATGATCCTAACAAAGAAGAAGAGTTATGTATTTTCACATTAAAAGAGTTTTTGAAGCTACACAAATATTATCAAAATTCTAAAGATGAAGATTCAAAAAATAAATTTAAGTCTTTATTTGACGAATCGAAAGAGTTAGTAGAAAAAAAAGACACCCCTTCATAAGGTGTCTTTTTCATTGTGCACTATCTGTGCACTTTTTGTGCACCTAAAATCCAAAAGCCCACAACCACTTGGGTTGCAGGCTATATAATGGAGACGGCGGGATTCGAACCCGCGTCCAGAGGTCCTGATACAAATCTTTCTACGTGTGTAGTTTATTGATAATTTTCGCATCATGCTAAGCAATAAACAACCAACATGATACTAGCTTGATTATATTTCATCTAAACAGACTTCAAGCGGCAGTGTTTAGCATATCCTACTAGGGTTGAATCGCGTTAACAGCACGTAGGAGATGCTGTTAGGCGATGCAGTGGCTATTACGCAGCTACTGCGAAATTATTGTTTGATTTGTCAGTTATATTTAACCGAAATGTGTTGATGACGGAGCCAACCCTCCGACACGCTTAATAAGCTCGGGGACCCCTGTCGAATCCAAGAACGTCCCCTCAATTCAAATCAATCTAACAAAATATTTGGTTAAATTATCAATAAAACAATTTGACACTGCATACAATCATATCAAAGATGGCCCGATTAAGCAATGATATTGCTTAATAACGGGCTTTAACTGCACGATCAATATCTCGTTTTACCGCTTTTTCTTTAAGTGCTTGACGTTTGTCGTATTTCTTTTTACCTCTAGCAACGCCTAATAAAACTTTACATTGACCATGTTTTAAATATAACTTCAACGGAATAATAGAATAACCTATTTCTCGTGTACGCTCACCTAATTTTTGAATTTCTTTTTTGTGCAAGAGTAATTTACGTGTACGTAAAGGGTCATGATTAAAACGGTTCCCTTCTTCATATGGTGCAATATGCATATTATTCAGGTACATTTCGCCTCGTCTCACTTGCGCAAAGCTATCTTTTAAATTGGCACTACCACGACGTATGGATTTAATTTCAGTACCTCTTAAAGCAATACCCGCTTCAATTGTATCTTCAATATTGTAGTCATGTCTTGCTTTACGGTTTTCAGCTAACGTACCTGGTGATTTTGATTTTTTCTTAGCCACTATTACTCACCTCATCTTTGCTGACTATTTTTTCTTTCGACGTGATTTTTTCTTCACACTTTTATCTTTATAAAAAGGTTTGTGGTGCGTATTACCTTGTTTATCTTTTTTACGAGCATTTTTACCTTTACGTTGCTTACGTTTTTTCTTTTTACCTTTACCATTACGATCACTTTTAGTATGGTCTAACGACTTGCCACGTGTTTTAGCTTGAATGGTTTTCTCACGAGCAGGTCGTTGTGATGATGTCTTTTTAGGTAATGGCATGCCAACAATTTGGAAATCTATCATGCGTTCTTCCACATCAACATGTGTCACTTTAACTTTGACCGCATCACCAATGCGAAAGACCTTTGCTTGACGTTCACCGATTAGTGCCATTTGTCGTTCATCAAAATGATAATAATCGTCTGTCATATTAGCGATATGAACCATACCCTCAATAGTATTAGGTAATTCTATAAACATACCAAAATTAGCAACCGAGCTAATGATACCTTCAAATTCATCACCAATATGTTGAATCATATACTCAGCTTTTTTCAATTCATCAGTATCACGTTCGGCTTCAATGGCACGGCGTTCACGTTGTGATGTGTGCTCAGCTAATTCTGGCAACGTCTCTTCCCAATGACGTATTTCTTTTTTATCCATAGAATTCTCTATTAAATATTTACGAATTAATCTATGCACTGTTAAATCAGGATAACGGCGTATTGGAGACGTAAAGTGAGTATAGTACTCAGCAGACAAACCAAAATGTCCTAAATTAACATCATCATAATGTGCTTGTTGCATAGAACGTAACATCATCGTTGAAATAACCATTTGTTCTGGTCTACCTTCAACTTCTTCTTGAATGTTTTGTAATGTTGTTGGATGAATATCTTCACCTGTACCTTTAATCATAATACCAAAATTGGTAATAAAGTCGAAGAACTGTCTTAATCGGTCAGATTTTGGTTGTTCATGAACACGATAAATAAATGGTACTTCCAATTTATTGAAGTGTTCAGCTACTGTTTCATTGGCTGCTAACATGAATGATTCAATTAAACGTTCTCCTTCGCCACGTTCTCTCATTAGCACTTCTGTTGGAATACCTTCGTCATTCACAAGTACTTTCGCTTCATTAATATCAAAATCAATTTCTCCACGACGTTTGCGCATACGAATTAATCTATTTGATAAATCTTGCGCTAAATCTAACATAGGTGTTAAATCTTTATATTGTGAACGTATTTCAGAATCTTGATCAGTGATAATTTTGTTAACTGCATCATATGTCATTCTGTAGTTTGAATGTATTACACTATCAAAGATTTCATGTTTTACAACTTCGCCTCGTTCATTTATTTCCATTCGACAACTTAATGTTAAACGATCTTCTTCCGGATTTAATGAGCATATTCCATTACTTAGACGGTGTGGAATCATCGGGATTACTCGATCGACAAGATACACACTTGTCGCACGATCATATGCTTCTTTATCTAAAGCTGATCCTTCTTTTACATAGTAACTTACATCTGCAATACTAACTGTAAGCTCGGTGTTGCCATTTTTTAATTTTTTTACAGCAATGGCATCATCTAAATCTTTAGCATCTGCGCCATCTATAGTGATTGTTAATTCATCTCTTAAATCACGACGCCCTTCGATTTCAGATGGTTCTATTACATCCGGTACTTCTTCAGCTTCTTGTAATACATCATCTGGAAACTCGATTTCTATTCCATGCTGGTAAATGATGGAAAGTATATCTACACCTGGATCATTTTTATGACCTAATATTGCTGAAACGTGGCCTTCTGGATTGTCAGTACTATCGGCATACTTCGTAATTTGTACTAATACTTTATGACCATCTACAGCACCTAAATTTTGTCCTTTAGGTATAAAGATATCTTGCATAATACGTTTGTCATCCGGTAATACGAAACCAAAATGCTTTGCTTCGCTATACGTTCCAACAACTTGTGTAACTGAATGCTTTTCAATAGATTTTACTTCACCTTCAATTTTACCTTTATGTTCTCCACGAGATTTTTGAATTTCCACGATGACAGTATCTCCATCTAATGCTCTATTGATTTTAGTTGGTGGAATAAAAATATCATCCATCTCGTCATCTTCAGGTCTTAAGAAAGCAAAGCCTTTTTTATTTTGACTTAACGTTCCTTTGATTAGTTTTGAATTTGTTTTGTTGGATTGTTTACGTTGATATCTGTCTGTTCTTGTACGTTCAATTAAACCAGACTGTTCTAATTCAACGAGTATTTTAATTAAATCTCTAAATGAGTCGGCACTGTTTAAACCTAACGCATCTTGAAAGTCAGATACTGACATGGGTTCATAGTCAGGTTGTTTTATCATTTCTTCGATGGATTGCTTTAAATTCATTATGCCCCTCCTTTCTCTCCTACATCTTTATTTTTTACTCTGTCCATTCCAATGATTCTAAAAATTGATATACATCTTCAAAGACTTTCTCTTTTTCTTTATCAATGGTAATCACATGACCTGAATGTTGATACCATTTGATTTCTTTTTCATCAGAATCGACATGATTATATATATAATTTGCTGATTGAGGATCAATCATTGTATCTTGTTCTGCTTGTACGACAAGTATTGGATCAATTACTTCATCGACATGTTCTTTAACTCCATTTAGAGTGTCACTCAGTTCTCTCAGGGTTTCAGTTGGATGAAATTGTTCCATTTCTTGATCAATCGTTTGTTGATCTTTGCCTTCATATTTTTTAAAGTTACGTGCATATTCAAGAAAGCCTTCATAAATCGAACCTTCTGTTTTATTCTCCATAGGTGCACACATAGTTATAATCCCCTTCACATCACGATTTAAACTTAGTTTTAATGCGAAGGCGCCACCTAATGATAAACCAGCTACTGCTATTTCTTCGTAACCTTGATCTACTAAATAATCATAACCATCTAAAACATCTTTAAACCAAACAAAAGGGCTAGATTTTAATATTTCTTCTGGGGGTGCTGCATGTCCTTCATATTGTGGAGCATAAGATGTATAGCCCTTTTTTTGAAGATAACGCCCAAGTTGTCTTACATCAGCAGAGTTACCTGTAAAGCCGTGAAGAAGTAACACTGCACGTTTCCCTTCTTCAAAAAAGAATGGTTTTGGTAGTTTAATTTGCATGATTAAAATCCCTCTCCCTTATAGTAAGTACTCAATTTATCCTAAATAAGTTAAGTATTTCAATTTATTTCATATATTTAAAAATCTCTTCATTATTATCAAATTGACTTGATAAATCATTATTCCCTTTAACATATGATTTAAAAACATGATTGTCTCAATTATAAAATAAAAAAGTCCGACAAGTACATCGTCGGACTCAGGCTGATAATACTTAATAGCAAATGTGATTAATTTGCCCTATCATTTATCAGTCTTGGTTAAGATTCATTTACTTCATTAAAACAAATATAATATTCTCTACATACCTAAGTAACTAATACAAAACATAAGTACAAAGAATAAAATAGCCAAAATTATTGTTAATCTATGCAAGAATAAATCGACGCCACGTTGTTTTTGTTTACCAAACAATTGTTCAGCGCCACCACTAATAGCACCTGAAAGTCCATTACTTTTACCTTCTTGGAGTAATACAACAGTCACTAATGCAATACAATCTATAATTAATAAAACGATGATTAATGTATGCATAAAAATTGTCCTCCGTTCATTATATACGAAAGAAATTATAACACATCTTTATTGATGTAATCAAACTTCTATCTATTGAAAGTACTTTTACGTGTAATAGAAACAACTAGCATATAAATTGCTAGAATTATAGATCCAATCACTACAATTAAAATTGGTAAAACTGCAAGTACATTTTTTACATCTAAAATACCTTGAATAAATAAGTAAAGATTTACGAGTGTAAATAGTGCATTAGAAATATATACGGCAAACATAAACCACCATAAATATGGATGGCGATTCCAGAAAGCAACAGTACCTGCTAAGTAAGCTAAAATATACATAATTCCAGTGTATCGGTCACTATTTAAAATGTTTTTCACTGCTGTATCTGATGTTTTTTGACCAGCTAAAGATAAAATTGATTTAGCTGTTGATTCATCTAATACAATAAAGTGGTGTATGATAAGTAAAATACAAAACACTAATGAACTTATCGCAATTAAACGTCCAGTTCTTATTTCTTTAGCATTTGAGTCTGTCATAATTGTACTCCTTTTACAAAATTACTCACATCATTATATCAGTTTACATTAATAATTTAAAATGTACTTAACTAAAAAAGCCCGTTGCAGCCTCAACTCTGCAACGGACAATTCAATTAAGATATTAAATAATAAGCGTGAACTCTTATAAAAATTAAAGAGATATTATTTATCTAAATTGTAGAAAGATTTAATTCCTTCAAATTTAGCTGTTTCGTATAATTCATCTTCAATACGTAATAATTGATTGTATTTAGCAATACGGTCAGTTCTAGATAATGAACCTGTTTTAATTTGGCCTGCATTTGTAGCAACTGCGATATCAGCAATTGTAGTATCTTCAGTTTCACCAGAACGGTGAGATACAACCGCAGTATATCCAGCTTTTTGAGCCATTTCAATAGCATCGAATGTTTCAGTTAATGTACCGATTTGGTTTACTTTGATTAAGATTGAGTTACCAATACCTTGTTCGATACCTTTAGATAAAATTTCAGTGTTAGTTACGAATAAATCATCACCAACTAATTGAACTTTATCACCGATACGATCAGTTAATTGTTTCCAACCTTCCCAATCGTTTTCATCCATACCATCTTCAATAGTGATGATTGGATATTTACCAATTAATTCTTCTAAGTAGTCAACTTGCTCTGCTGCACTACGTTTAGCACCGTGTTCACCTTCGAATTTAGTGTAATCATAAACACCATTTTCATAGAATTCAGAAGAAGCACAGTCAAATCCTAAGAATACATCTTCACCTGGTTTGTATCCTGCTTTTTCGATAGCTTTAATAATAGTTTCTACAGCGTCTTCAGTGCCTTCAAATCTAGGAGCGAAACCACCTTCATCACCTACTGCAGTTTCTAAACCACGTTCACTTAAGATTGATTTAAGGTTATGGAAGATTTCTGCACCCCAACGTAATGATTCTTTGAATGACTCAGCACCTACAGGTAAAATCATGAACTCTTGGAAAGCAATTGGTGCATCTGAGTGAGAACCACCATTAACAATATTCATCATAGGTACTGGCAATTGTTTACCATTAAATCCACCTAAATATTTATATAATGGTTGACCTAATAAGTCAGCAGCTGCACGAGCTACGGCAATAGAAACACCTAAAATGGCATTTGCACCTAATTTACCTTTGTTGTGTGTACCGTCTAATTGAATCATCATTTTATCAATAGATACTTGATCTAAAACTGAAAATTCACCTTCAACGATTTCTGGTGCGATCATTTCGTTAACATTTTCTACCGCTTTAGTCACACCTTTACCTAAATAACGTGATTTATCTCCATCACGTAATTCAACTGCTTCATGTTCACCAGTAGAAGCACCAGAAGGTACTAATGCACGTCCGAAAGCACCGCTTTCAGTTAATACTTCAACTTCAACTGTTGGGTTACCACGTGAGTCTAAGACTTCGCGAGCGTAAACATCTGTAATAATTGGCATGTTTAATATCTCCTTTAATTATATTATATGACTATTATAGCCTTTTTCTAAACTTTTATAAAATGATAATACATATAAAACCAAGAAAATTTGAACATCTATACGTTGCTGTAAATTCTTAATCTTAATGCATCTATTCTAATGTTTAATCAGTGATTCACCTGTCATTTCAGATGGTTGTTTAACATTTAATAAATCTAATAATGTCGGCGCTAAATCGCCTAAACGTCCAGTTTCTCTTAATGTAACACCTTCTTTAGTTACAATAACTGGAACAGGATTAGTTGTGTGTGTCGTCATAGGTTGGTCGTCATCAGTTAATACTTGATCTGAGTTACCGTGGTCTGCAGTGATGATGGCATGACCACCCATATCAATAATTTTGTCAACGACTTCACCAAGACACTCATCTACTGCTTCGATTGCTTTAATTGTTGGTTCAAGCATACCACTATGTCCAACCATATCTGGGTTAGCAAAGTTCAGTAGAATTAAATCTAAGTCACCTTTGTCTAACTCTTCTAATAATGCATCTTTAACTTCATATGCACTCATCTCAGGTTTTAAATCATAAGTCGCTACTTTTGGAGAATCGATGAGTCTACGACGTTCTCCTTCGAACTCTTCATTTCGTCCACCACTCATAAAGTATGTTACATGTGGATACTTTTCAGTTTCAGCAATACGTAATTGTTTCAAGCCATTATCTTGAGCAACTTCACCGATTGTATTATTTAAGTCAACTTTTTCAAATACAATTTCAGCATCTACATTGTCATTATATTTCGTGAATGTAGCGTAGAATAAGTTGTCCACTTGTTCAACTTTAAATCCATCAAACGCTTTATTAGTAAAGATTTCTGAAAGTTGAGCTGCTCTATCTGGACGGAAATTATAAAAGATTACTGCGTCTCCGTCGTTCACACCATCGTTTTGGCCTTCAACTATAAACGGTTCGACGAATTCATCAGTCACATCATTTTTATAATTAGCTTCAACGCCTGCTTTAGCTGAAGTAAATGTAGGACCTTCAAAGTTACGAATAGCATTATAGGCACGTTCCTCACGATCCCAACGCTTGTCACGGTCCATAGCATAATAACGTCCTGAAACAGAAGCGAATTGGCCTACACCTAATTCTTTAAATTTATCTTCAGTTTCCTCTATATATTTCAAAGCAGATTTTTGATCAACATCACGACCATCTAAAAATGCGTGGACATATACTTTATCTATTCCTTGCTTTTTAGCTAATTCTAAAATAGCAAATAGATGCTTATAATGACTGTGTACACCACCATCAGAAAGCAATCCGAATACATGAAGCGCAGAGCCATTGTCTTTAACATGTTTAACAGCGTTATTTAATACAGTGTTATCAAAGAATTCTCCGTCTTCAATCGATTTATTAATACGAGTTAAACTTTGATATACGATGCGTCCTGCACCAATATTCATATGTCCTACTTCAGAGTTACCCATTTGACCTTCAGGAAGACCTACATCTAAGCCACTAGCTTCTATTTGTGTTGTAGGATATTTTTCATAATATCGATCAAAATTAGGTTTATGTGCTTGCTTAACTGCATTGCCATGTTCACTTTCACGATTTGCGAAACCATCTAAGATGATTAAGGCAGTTGGTTGTTTTGCCATAATTATTTTGCACCTTCTAACAATTGTACGAAATCTTCAACTTTTAATGATGCGCCACCTACAAGAGCGCCATCGATATCTGATTGAGCCATATATTCTTTAATGTTATTAGGTTTAACACTACCACCATATTGAATACGTGTAGCGTCAGCAACCTCTTGACTAGATAAGTCAGCTAATGTTTGACGTACGTGAGCACACATTTCATTTGCATCTTCAGATGTAGATGACTTACCAGTACCGATAGCCCAAATTGGTTCATATGCAATAACAACTTCTTTAAGTTGATCATCTGATAAACCTTCGACAGCTTTTTTCACTTGATTACCTACGATTTTATTTGCTTTACCAGCTTCACGTTCTTCATCAGATTCACCTACACAAATAATAGGTGTCATACCGTGATTGAAGATAGCATGCGCTTTTTTGTTTACTTCTTCGTCAGTTTCGTGGAAATAGTCACGACGCTCTGAGTGACCAATCACTACATATTTAACACCTAATTCAGATAATGCTACTGGTGAAGTTTCTCCAGTATAAGCACCGCTTTCTTCAAAGTAAGCGTTTTGTGCTCCAATTTTTAACCCTTTTGCTTTACCATCTTTAACAGCTGTTACTAAAGCGTCTAATTGGATTGTTGGTGCACAAATAACTGATTCTACTTCTTTAGGATCAGGTAATGTTGGTAATTCGTTTACAAAGTCTTTAGCTTCTTGAACTGTTTTATTCATTTTCCAGTTTCCGGCTATAATTGGTGTTCTCATTCATTACACTCCTTAATTTTTAGTGTTAAATTTGTAAGCTTTTATCCAAATACTTGCTTATTTCGAAATAAACGTTGAAAGCAAAAATGACTTTCTATTGTTTTATTCCCACATCAAAGTATTTAAAAACTTATTTATCATTAATAGCTTTTATACCAGGTAATTCTTTACCTTCTAAGTATTCTAATGATGCTCCTCCACCAGTAGAGATGTGTGTAAAGTCATCTTCGAAACCTAATGAAATTGCTGCTGCGGCAGAGTCACCACCACCAATAATAGTAGTAGCGTCTTCCAATTTAGCAATAGACTCACATACACCGATTGTACCTTTAGCAAAATTACTAAATTCGAATACACCCATAGGTCCATTCCATACTACAGTATGTGCACCTTGTAATTCTTTATTAAATAATTCTACTGTTTTAGGTCCAATATCCATTGCTTCTTGATCTGAAGGGATTTCATTGATAGATACTTCAGTGATTTTTGCATCATTAGAAAATTCTTTAGCGATTTTACAATCTACAGGTAATACTATTTGATCGCCATTATTCTCTAACAAGTCTTTAGCAAAATCAATTTTGTCTTCTTCCAATAATGAAAGACCTATTTCCTTACCTTGCGCTTTAATAAATGTATAAGCCATACCGCCACCGATTAAGATTTTATCTGCGATATTAACTAAATTTTTGATAACATTAATTTTATCTGAAACTTTAGCGCCACCTAAAATAGCAACTACTGGTTTTTGTGGATCATTCACTACGCCACCAATAAATTTAATTTCTTTTTCCATTAAGTAACCAGCTGCTGTTTCTAGATGAGTAGAAATACCTACGTTTGACGCATGTTCACGGTGCGCTGTACCAAATGCATCATTAACAAATACATCACCTAATGACGCCCAATATTTACCTAATTCAGGATCATTTTTAGATTCTTTTTTACCATCTAAATCTTCGAAACGTGTATTTTCAACTAATAAAACATCGCCTTCATTTAAGTTTTCAATTGCTGTTTCGAGTTTTTCGCCACGTGTTTCAGGAACGAATATAACTTCTTTACCTAATTTCTTAGATAAGTTTTCAGCAACAGGCTTAAGTGAAAGTCCTTCTTTATCACTCTCTTCTTTAACTTTACCTAAGTGAGAGAATAAAACTAATTTACCACCTTGTTCAATAATATATTCGATTGTTGGTAATGCTTGAACAATTCTGTTGTCATTAGTGATTTCACCATCTTTAATTGGAACGTTAAAATCAGCGCGCTCAAGAACAACTTTACCTTTTAAATCTAAGTCTGAAACGATTTTTTTAGCCATTATCTATTTCCTCCTTCGTATAGGAAAACTTTATATAAAAATAAGCGGAGAAGCGTATGTGCTCCCCGCTTACTCATAAGCTTATATATCTAATTAAACAGTACAGAGCACTAGTCAAATTATGAACGTGTAGAAGAGCTTTACACTCTCCACGCTATAACTTTAAATAACGTGCTTATCCGTTAAGCTTCAATTATTTAGAAAGTTCAGCTAAGTGAGCTAATGTACGTACTAATTGAGCAGTGTAAGACATTTCATTGTCGTACCAAGCTGCAACTTTAACTAATTGACGATCTCCAACAGTCATAACACGAGTTTGAGTCGCATCAAATAATGAACCGTAAGTCATACCAACAATATCAGAAGATACGATTTCGTCTTCAGTGTAACCGAATGATTCGTCAGAAGCTTGTTTCATAGCACTGTTAACTTGGTCAACAGTTACATCTTGTTTGTCTAATACTACAGTTAATTCAGTTAAAGAACCAGTAGCAACTGGAACACGTTGTGCTCCACCGTCTAATTTACCATCGATTTCTGGAATAACTTTACCGATAGCTTTAGCAGCACCTGTTGAGTTAGGGATAATATTTTCAGCTGCTGCACGTGCACGACGTTTGTCACCTTTTCTGTGAGGTGCGTCTTGTGTATTTTGGTCACCAGTGTAAGCGTGAATTGTAGTCATGAAACCTTCAACTAAACCGAATTCGTCACTTAAAACTTTTGCAACTGGTGCTAATGAGTTAGTAGTACAAGAAGCACCTGAAACAACTGTTTCTGAACCATCTAATGTATCATGGTTAGTGTTGAATACGATTGTTTTTACATCACCTTTAGCTGGAGCTGAGATTAATACTTTTTTAGCACCTGCATCGATGTGAGCTTGTGCTTTTTCTTTATCAGTATAGAAACCAGTACATTCTAATACTACGTCGATATCTAAATCGCCCCATGGTAATTTACCAGCATCTGGTTCATCGAATGATTTAATTTCTTTACCGTTCACACGGAATCCACCTTCGATAACTTCAACTTCTCCAGTGAAACGACCTTGCATAGTATCGTATTTTAATAAATGAGCTAACATATCGTCATCTGTTAAGTCGTTAACTGCAACTACTTCAAGACCTTCTACATCTTGAATTCTTCTGAATGCTAAACGACCAATTCTACCAAAACCATTAATTGCTACTTTAATTGCCATTATAATGGCCTCCTTTAAAATGATATTTAAAAAGTATTAAACTTTTTATTACTATTGTAAAATGACTTTTGCTGCGGCTTCATCTGTAATCAATACAGTGTTTTCCGGTGCAATTGAAAGATAAGCTTTAATAGCTTCTCCTTTTGATTGTCCACCAGCAACCGCAAAGATAAAGTCTTTGTTCTCAAGATCCTCTAGCTGAAGGCCAATCGTTTTGACCTTATGAACTATTTGACCCTGAGCATCAAAATAATATCCAAAAGCTTCTCCAACGGCTTGATGATGTTGAAGGTTATCAATCACATTTTGAGATGATTGACGTCGATGCGCCATCTTCAGCGCATCACCAATGCCGTGTATTGTTATATTAGCTTGCTTGATTTTATCTAGTGTATGCATGACAGAAGGTTCCAACATTAACGTATCGTATGTGGACTCACTCACGTTGTCTGGAACATAGAGTGTTGTATAATAGCCACCAGCTTGTTGGGCCATACTCGAAGCGATTGTATTCGCTTGATAAACAACATTTTCTCCAAGTCCACCTCTAGCTGGAACAAAGAATACGTTAAACGGTAATAAATGTATCGACTCACTCACGCACGCCATTGTTGAACCACCAGTTACAGAGACAATAGCATCTTCATAAAGTATACCTTCTAAAAGTTGCCCAGCTTGTTGACCCATTTCACGTTTTACAGTTCGATTAGAATCGGAATCTCCTGGAATGACATGTACATCTTTAATATGAAATTTATCTTTGATAGCACTGGCCAATTTATGGTCATCGCTATAAACATTAAAGTATTCACCTAGTTGTGCTAATACTTCAGTACCTTCATTAGTAATTTCCATTCCCGTAGGTTTGACACGAATTAATTCTTGCTTCTTTAACATATCTGTTTCCGACCGTAAAACTCTCTCAGTCATATCCATATGTTCACTTAGACTTCTTCTTCCTACAGGTTGATTTTGAGAGATAGTAGATAAAATATAAAAGCGTCTATACATCTTATCTATAAGATCAGGTATAAGCTTTTGTTGAACTTTAATTAAGTCTTTCACTACTACCTTCCTCCTTATATCTTTGTAACAAAGGTACTTGAGAGGCAATCATAACTAAGCTTTGACTTTTTAAGTCCCAGGTGGGACAAAATCTAACCTCTTTACACTTGCAATACTACTATTACGTATTATAAATTGCAAGTGAATTCACTTAATTTCTAAGTTAAATTATAAAAGTTTGTAGGAAAACGATTACAAACAAAGTATAGACCCCATTCTTATATAGTAATTTAATCACTGTTCGCTTTCTAAATAACTCTACCCAAATTAAATTTTATTCATGCATTTGTTTTATTTAGTTGTTATGATTAACTCTATAATTTGAATCTGAATAAAATTAGAGTGAGGTAAAACAATGTCGAATCATAATTATTCTGACGAAAAAATCGAAGTTATAGATCCGAGTGATGATAGATATAAAGGAGATGATTATTTTAATAAAAATTCATCTCAAAACAATCAAAATTTAAAAACTTTTAATCAAACTTATTCTTATGGTTGCACACATTCAGGATGCGGCTGTATATTAGGCTGTTTAACTATTTCACTTATTTCATTCTTACTTTCATTACTAATTTTTTGGATTATATAAACATAAAAAGGGTGGGACTGAATTCATTTTGAATTCGAAGTCCCACCCTTTGGGCTAACTCGAGTTAATAAAGATTAAAATTAACGAATCATGGCTTACTTAAGTGACCTTAAAACTATTTTTAGGAATAGTCACAAGATGAACTTTCCAAAAATTTTTAAGTTATTTCTTATTAATCCTTTTTTGAGCTTTGAGAATTTTGATTGTTATTATTTTGTTTTTGTGTGTTCTGCCCCGAACTAGCATTTTGATTGCCACTATTTCCATTGTTTTGTGGTCTGGTTGACTGTGTTTGATTTGATTTATTTTGGGTACTTTGACGATTCTCTGATGACTGGTTAGATTTATTTTGTTGTGGCTTTTGTTGTGTTGACGATTGATCTTTTTCATTTGGGCTTTCTTTAGAATTTGAACTGTCTTGTCTAGTTTTTTTTCTTTCATCAGTTTTTGGTTCTTTTGCTCTCTTTTCTCCTGTTTGTGGATTTTGTCTCACCGGAGTTTGAGTTGTAGGTCTTTGTGGCGTTTGAACAGTTTGTTGCGTTTGTTGCGTTTGTTGCGTTTGTTGAGTTTGAGGAACTTGTTGCGTTTGTTGTGTATTATTCTTTTTTTCTTCCACCGATTTTTTATCTTTTTTTTCCTTTTTGTCTTTATCGTCTTTTTTCTTTTCTTGCTGTGTTGTTTTATCACTGAGTCGTTCGTTACCTTTTTTTGAACTATCGACAAATGAGTAAATACCAAATGCTAAACCTATTAATAATAGCAAAACTACAATCGCACTAATAAATTTGGAGATACCGCTCATATTGTTTACCTCTCTTTCATTCTTAAACACGAATTTATCTTAAAAACAATACTATTGAATCATTGTAAAAAATCAAATCTCAACTATTTTCAATAATTAAAAGTAGTATTTCCCTAAAATTTTTTCATAAGAACTTTTGGGAATAATTAAATAAAAAGTTTAATGAGATTATATAATAGTGATATTTGAGTTTAATCAATCAATACAACTTTATATTTAATTATCTCATACATGATAACATCATACTGATTGATTAACATCATTTTTAAATAACTTAATCAAATCTTAACACGAGTGTTCGTAAATTTACCTATTACATTTGCCTGTGCAAAATGATTCACAACATCATTTAAAAAAGTTTAAAATAAACAGTGTTATAAAGTGAAACCATTTCACAAGTATAAAAAGTAGAATTAGTTTTAACTTCATTTTTACTATTTTATAATTATTTAAAAAACATTTTATAGTTAGAACATAGATACTTTAATTTATTACCACTCTAACCTTTTATTTTACGGAATAAACAATATTAAAATTGTAATCTTTTATACAGTATTCACTATTAAATGGGTATATGTATTCTAGGATAGAAAAAAAGGATCCATACGTTGCTCGCACGGATCCACTACTAAAGGGAGTCAAAATTTACCTTCGTTAGTATATTATGGGGTATACTCATACTAATTAAGAGATGTTTAATTAATTATCGAAGGTACAATTTTATTATAACTAATCTGTTTTTATTTTAAATGCATATTAAAAAAAGTCTTTGACATCTTATTGGCTAAAAAATGTATAAAATATGAATAATAATAATAAGTATCAATAAGATGACAGCTTTTTATTTTCAGATGAGGTGAAACTATGAAACGCTATTTAATTACTGGTGGAACTGGCATGGTCGGTTCCCACTTGGTCAACGAAATTAAACAAACCGATGCACATATTACAATTTTAACCAGACAGGATAAAACTTCTAATCATCCCAAAATCACGTATATCAACTGGTCAAAAGAGGGTTGGCAACATCAAGTACCAGATATAGATATTGTTATTAATCTAGCTGGTGCAACGTTGAATAAACGTTGGACATCTTCCCACAAACAAGCGATGATGCTTAGTCGTATTCAATCAACGCAAACACTATTTGAACTTTTTGAAACACGTGAACACAAACCAGAAGTTTTATTTAACGCAAGTGCAATGGGCTACTACCCTCCAGATTTATTTACAAGTTATACGGAATTATATCGAACACTTCCATTTGATTTCTTATCAGAAATTGTATATCAATGGGAACGGTTTGCGAATAAATTTAAGCAATTCGGTACACGTGTCGTTTTAGGTCGATTCGGTCTTATTCTATCAGACGATGGTGGTGCTCTTGAAATGATGGAACTTCCGTATCGTTTATATGTTGGGGGAAAACTCGGCTCTGGAAGACAATGGTACTCTTGGATTCATATCGATGACTTAATTAGAGGTATTTTATTTACTATCAATCATGATAACGCTGAAGGTCCATTTAATTTAACTGCACCTATTCCTGAAAGACAAAACTTATTTGGTTATACTTTAGCACGTGCGATGCATAAACCACATGAAACGTGGGCACCTAAATTGATACTACGTGCAGTGCTAGGTCAGATGTCTACTGTCATATTAGATACACAAAAAGTACTTCCAAATAAATTACATGCACTAGGTTTTGAGTTTAAGTATAATAATTTAAGAAATGCTTTAGATGATTTAATTAAAGCTTAAGAATTACATCGTAAGAAGAAGGGATATAAAATGAAAGATACTCAGTTAACATATATATTATTAATCATTGCAAGTATTTTATTAATTGCTAATGGTATATTTGCATTTGAACGTACGTTATCAATGATATTAATGTCGATATTATTTATATTAGTTGGAATCATTTTATTATCAACAACATTGAATACCATGTATCAATCATCAAAACACTCAAAACGTTAAATTTCATCAGTTTAAAGTAACAATCATTTTATTAAACATAGATAAATGAAAATCTCTCGGTTTGAATAACACTTTTAATAAATGAAAAACGGTAATAATCCATTTTGTAAGGTATTTATCTTTTTTTAATTACATCGTTTTTTCTAAATCTATATTCATATATTATTTAAAATAAAAACCCTAGTAGACAAATGACAAAATATACATTGTCGTCTACTAGGGTTTTGTGTATTAATCAATAATCATACAACGTTTATTTTATTATTTTTCTGGTTCCATTACTTCATCAATTAATCCATATTCTTTAGCTTCTGCAGCTGTTAAGAAGTTGTCGCGATCAGTATCTTGTTGAATTTTTTCAATTGATTGACCTGTACGTTCTGATAAAATACGATTTAATTTTTCACGTGTTTTTAAAATATGATTTGCTGCAATTTCAATTTCAGTTGCTTGTCCTTGTGCACCACCTAATGGTTGGTGAATCATAACTTCAGCATTAGGTAGCGCAAATCGTTTACCTTTTGCACCTGCTGCTAACAAGAATGAACCCATAGACGCTGCCATACCAATACAGATTGTTTGAACGTCTGGTTTGATATGTTGGATAGTATCATAAATAGCAAATCCAGCAGTTACACTGCCACCTGGTGAATTAATATATAAATAAATATCCTTTTCAGAATCTTGCGCTTGCAAGAATAATAATTGTGACACAATAGAGTTAGCTACGTTATCATCAATTTGAGAACCTAGCATGATAATACGGTCTTTCAACAAACGTGAATATATATCATACGCACGTTCACCGCGGTTAGTTGTTTCAATAACTGTAGGAATTAAATTCATTTATTTTTCCTCCTTATAATAACTGTTAAAATTATTTTACCTTAAAAGTCAAAAATGGTCAAAGATTAAGCTTATTAATCAAAAATTCAATTTGACGCTTAACCTTTTCATTTGTAAACTAGAATTATCGTTTTCATTGTACCGTCATTATTGAACGACGTACAGAAATGTGATTATTTCAATATTTACCCCTCGTAGTGTAATGGATAACACATAAGATTCCGGTTCTTAAAATAGAGGTTCGATTCCTCTCGAGGGGGTTGCTGAATGATGAGGAGATTTTAATGTCTGAGCTTATTTGTAATCTCAGTCTTAAAATCTCATTTTTTATAATTCAATTTGTTCACCATTTCTTATTTTATCCGCTAATTCATTCAACTTTCTTAAACGGTGATTCATACCTGATTTAGATATAGGCCCTGTAGAAACCATCTCACCCAATTCTTTTAACGATATTTCTTGATGTTCTACTCTGAGCTTCGCTACTTCTCTTAAACGATCAGGTAAATTTTCAAGCCCAATTTCTTCATCAATTAATTGTATACTTTCAACCTGTTTCATTGCTGCGCTAACAGTTTTATTAAGATTTGCTGTTTCACAATTAACAAGACGATTAACCGAATTACGCATATCACGGACAATTCTTACATCTTCAAACTTTAACAATGCTTGATAGCCACCTATCAAACTAAGAAAGTCGGAAATTTTTTCAGCTTCTTTAAGATACGCAATACTCCCTTTTTTACGTTCCAAATGTTTCGCATTGAGTTCATAACTATTCATCAATTTAGTAAGACCTTCGGAATGATCTTCATATTGTGAAAAAATTTCAAGATGATATGAAGATGTTTCAGGATTATTTACAGAACCACCTGCTAAGAAAGCCCCTCTTAAATAACTTCTTTTCATTTCATCATCTTTAATCATATCCGGATCAATATCGTGAGTAAAAACTCCCTTTTTTAAAATTCCTAAATCATTTAGTATTTCTTTCGCTAACATCTTTGTTCGACATATATAAATATTGTTTTTTTTCAATTTCATCTTTTTTCTAACTAAAATTTCAACTTCAACATTAAATATACGTTTGATAAGAGAGTAAATTCGACGAGCTGTTGTCGCATTTTCTGTCTGTACATTAATTACAAATTGTTGATTTGATAGACTAAGTGCGCCATTCATGCGAATTAATGCACTGAGCTCTGCTTTAGCATTCGATTCGTCAACTTCTATGCGTGTTAGTTCATTTTTCATATCTGATGCAAAGCTCATTGAACACTCACCCTTCCTAACCCTTTTTTCTATTCTTATTTATAGTATCGCCAATGAGGTGTAAAGTTATTTTCTAATTCTAAACACACACTTAAGCTATCATATCATAACTACGAATTCGCTTATAATTATTTCTTTTTATCACTAGGAGTAAAGCGAATTGTACTTGTTAATTCTAAGGCAAGTTCATAAATCATTTTTGATAATACTTTTGTGTTATGTCTGACATAGTGTTCATTAGATATTTCAACTAAATTAGATGCCGTTAAAACTCTAATTCCACTATCTTTTAATTGTTCTTTATGTACTGCTACTGGTTTCGAATTCTTTTCTTCATATCGTTGTAAAACATCTTTACTATAGGATTCTGAGCTACATATGACAAAATCAATAAATGGTTCACCAACTTGTCGAGTAAGTGCATCAATATGCTCTTTGACATCATAATTATCAGTCTCGCCTGGTTGTGTCATAACATTAGATACATAAAGTTTTGGAGCAGATGTACGTAATAATGCTTCTGAAATACCTTTGACACATAAATTTGATATAACACTTGTATATAATGAACCTGGTCCTAAGACAATTAAATCTGCTTGTTCTAAAGCTTCTATCGCTTCATTCATTGGTTCAACATCACTTGGTTCTAAAAACACACGATCTATTTTTTTATGTGTTTTAGGTATATTAGTTTCTCCATGTACAATTTCACCGTCTTCCATCACCGCGTTGAGTTGCACACTTGCGTTTGTTGAAGGGATGACTTGGCCTTTAATATTTAAAACTTTGCTTAACTCTTTAATAGCGTGTCCAAAATCATTAGTAATGTTAGTCATTCCAGCAATAACTAAATTACCTAATGAATGCCCATCTACTTGATTTTCACCAAAACGGTACTGGAACAATTGAGTTAATATCGATTCTGAGTCACTTAAAGCAGCAATGACATTACGAATATCACCAGGCGCTGGAATATCCATGACATCTCTAATTTTCCCCGTGCTCCCACCATTGTCCGCTACAGTAACAATGGCAGTAATGTCTATTGGAAATTCTCTAAGGCCTCTAGCAAGGACAGAAAGTCCAGTGCCACCACCAATAAGTACTACATTCATTTGTTTCATTATCTCTCTCCACTTTCAATATGCGCATCTCTATGATGCACATAAACATTATATTCAAAAATCTCGTTAAGATATTCAGCTAAACGTTTAGCTAATGCGACTGATCGATGTTGTCCACCCGTACAACCTATAGCAATAACCAATTGCGATTTACCTTCTTTTTTGTAGCCAGGAATCATAAATTTTAATAAATCTGTTAATTTATCAAAAAATATTTGGGTTTCTTTCCACTTCATAACGTAATTGTACACTGGCTCATCTAAACCAGTAAATGGACGCAATTCCTCTACATAGTAGGGATTAGGTAGAAATCTGACATCAAAAACTAAATCAGCATCCATTTGTATACCATGCTTGAAACCGAAACTTGTCACGTTGATTGTAAATGTTTCAAAGTTTTCATCTAAATAAAACTTTGAAATGCGTTGCTTTAATTCTTTAGGTTTTAATTTTGTTGTATCAATCACGTAATTAGCGATACTTCGGATTTCTGATAGATGTTCACGTTCCTCATTTATTGCATCTATTAATGATCTTTGTCCTTGTTCATTTAGTGGGTGCGCTCTTCTTGATTCTTTATAACGTGAAATAATTTTTTCAGTTTTAGCTTCTAAAAACATAACATCTAAAATCACGTCATTACGACTTTTAATAATATCAATTTCTTTAACTAGAGATTTAAATAATTCCTTACCTCTTAAATCTATTGCAATTGCTACTTTTTGCAATGAAGGATTTCCTTGAGCCATCAATTCTACAAATTTAGGTAATAGTACAGGTGGTAAATTATCTACACAGAAAAATCCCATATCTTCGAGACTTTGAATCACCAATGATTTACCCGCTCCAGACATACCTGTAACAACTAACAATTCACTTTTACCCATTTCTTTTTCGTTGCTTGTCATTTTCTTAAGTCACCGCCAATTATAATCTTCAATCAATATCATTATATTAAATTCATCTTATCACACTCAAATATGCAAAGTAACATACTTATATTGTAATTAAAAAAGCTAGAATCATTGATGACGATACTTTGACGCAAACAATGTTCTAGCTATGTGTAAAATGAGTTAAATTTTAATTATCTTTTAATTCTGTAATATAATCAGCTGCACTTTGAGCCGCAATACTACCGTCTCCTGTAGCAGTAACAATTTGACGTAACCCTTTATCACGAACGTCACCTGCAGCAAAAATACCTCGTACTTTAGTACTCATGTCATCTTGTGTGACAATGTATCCCGCGTCATTTGTAATACCAAGATTTTTAAATGGTGCTGTGAGTGGTTTCATTCCAATATAAATGAATACACCGTCGGCATCATAAGTCTGTTCAGCACCATCTTTAGTTGATTCAAGTGTAACTGAACCAACTTTACCATCTTTTTCATTAATTGTTTTAAGTGTATGACTCCAAATAAAGTCAACTTTATCATTTTTGAAGGCACGTTCTTGCAAGATGTTTTGTGCACGTAATTCATCTCTACGGTGAACAATCGTTACTTTATCTGCAAATTTAGTTAAGAAAGTACCTTCTTCTACCGCTGAATCTCCGCCGCCAATTACGAAAAGACGTTTATTTTTAAAGAATGCTCCATCACAAACCGCACAATAACTTACTCCACGTCCTCCTAATTCTTGTTCACCAGGAACGCCAATCTTTTTATACTCTGCTCCAGTTGAGATAATAACTGCATGTGCTGTTATCTCTTTATTCCCTAAATTGATAACTTTATAGTCGCCTTTATCTTCAACAGATTTAATATCGCCATATTGGTATTCCGCACCAAATTTTTTAGCATGTTCAAACATTTTAGTAGATAAGTCAGGACCTGTGATCATCTCAAATCCTGGAAAATTCTCTACTTCTTCAGTGTTTGCCATTTGACCGCCTGGCATACCGCGTTCAATCATGACAGTTTTTAAATTGGCACGAGATGCATATACTGCTGCTGTCATACCGGCAGGACCTGCACCGATTATTGCTACATCAAAATCTACTTCAGTCATTTTAAATGCCTCCTACTTATTAATCATTATGCGCATTATATATCATACTTTTCATTTCATAAATTTATATGCTCAATATAAATTCAATTGCTTTATTCAGTTTGTATCTAGAAACATTAAAATCGTCCATCAATTGCCTCTTGGTAAGTGGTTGGCTAGAACGACGATACGATAGGTAAACAAATGCAGCTACATATCTATCGACATCTACTAAATCTACATTTTCAGATATAATCATTTCTGCTTGATTAATCCAATCTGTAAATAAAGACGTGTTATATTTGAATTTCTTAAAATTATACAACCTTTGCATACCTCTGTGTATAAAATCTAATTTATTGAGTGTGAGTCCTTGTACCAAATATGTGAGATAAAGTTTCTCATAGTCATTCATTGATTCAAGAATTGACCAAATATCTTCAGTCATTAGTATTTCTTTTCCATTTAATTGATGAAGTAAAAAAATACCGTAAAGTCGATAATGATTATTATCATCTAGTAATAATGGTAACACTCGTGATTCAAATACCGTTTTACTTTCCTCAATTACCCAAGGTGCATAACCAACATCAACTTTAGAAATTTGAGTGAGCTTGTTCCACATCTCAATACTTTCGTCTTTATTTCCTAGGTAATAAAAATTGAAACTCAATGCATTATACATTTGAATAGAGACAAATTTACCTTTTTTATAAAGTGGATAAAGTAAATTTTGAGAAGCACGATACTGTTTTAAATAACTCAATACGATTCCTAATTTAAAGGTTTCGTCGTCATTTAGTGGTACTACTTTATTAAGTATTTTAAGATATTTTTGATATTTTTCTGTTTCTTTTTTATTATAAAGTAATAATGTGTAGTGACAAAGTGCATGCACGTCTGAATTATCTTCCTTTAAAAGTTCTTCAAACATTGCTTTGGCGCTATCATACTCACCTAGATACAAATAACACATTGCAAGTAAATTCCTAATCACCCTATGCTGTTGTATCTCGTAAGATTGATTCAAAATATATGTTCGGGCTTCTTCTAACCTACCTTGCGAAAAGAGAAATTGAAATAAAAGTTGTGTTGAAAACAATTGTGCTTCTAATTCAATTTTTTGTTCATTTGTATACGCGACTTCGAATGTTTTTTCAAGCATTTCTCTAAAATCTTTATCCTCTGACAATATTACATAATTAATACCAAACAAGAATGCCTTGTTTGGCTCGTTTAATTCTATATTTAATTGACTTAGTTCATAGAAACTTTCTGCTACATGAAAGTCTTTAACAATATTCTCATAAAATAGACGTTCTGCTTTTTTGCCGATATTTAATTTAACTAAACATTGAGCATAGTGTTGTTGAATATCAAAATCCTTAGGTGACAACTCAAGCACTTTTTCATAATATTCTGCCGCCTTCTTGTAGTCCTGTTGTCGCCACTTTTGGGTAGCCATTTTACGATAAAAAGCCTCATCAAAAATCATTGGAATGATGTTATTTTCTTTTTGTGCCATTCATTGTCACCTCCTGAATCTAATTGTATTTGCATAGGATTACCAAATGCAAAACTGTAATCGGGAACATCTTTAGACACAACCGTACCCGCACCAATTTTAACATGATTTCCTATGGTTATTCCTGGTAATATTGTCGTATTTGCACCTATTAAAGTGTAATCGCCTATAATGACTTTTCCTACTCTCCACTCATCAACAAGTACTTCGTGAGTTAATATTGTTGTATTATAACCAATGACTGTATTCTTGCCAACCGAAATGTATTCTGGATAAAACAAATCAGGCAACACTTTATATGCAAATGAAGTATGATTCCCGACATCCATTTTTAAAAGCTTTTTATATATTTTATTTTTAAGTTTCATACTAGGAACAAATCTTGCAATTTCTATAATCAACGTTTGCTTTAGCACTTTTACGAATTTAATTTTTCTATATATATGCCATAAAGGATTCACTTGATGATGCTTCTCTTTACTTAATCTTCTCAAAATAATCACTTAGCCTTTTTAATCGGCCATGTTAATGGTCCTGAATTTTCATATTTTATTGGTTGGTATTTAACTCTTCTATAAATTACGAATATCACACTAATCAAAATAAGCACAACAGAAACAAGTTGCGCGACACGTATATGACTCGTAAGCATCAAACTATCGGTTCTCATCGCCTCAACGAAAAAGCGCCCTACAGAATACCAAATAAGATAACCAAAGAATGTCTCTCCAAGTTTTAGACGTTTCCTTAAAGTAATTAAAATGACAAAACCTATTACATCCCAAATAGACTCATATAGAAACGTCGGGTGGTAATATTGGCCTTCAATATACATATTTCTAATAATAAAGTCTGGCAAATGTAAATGTTCTAGAAAAGCTCTAGATACTGGACCTCCATGCGCTTCATGATTCATAAAGTTTCCCCAGCGTCCTATCCCTTGAGCTAAAATAATACTTGGTGCCACAATATCTCCTATTTGAAACGGATGTAGATTTTTGATTTTACAAACAATAATCCCAGAGATAAGTCCACCAATTAAGCCACCATGTATGGCAATACCACCATGCCAAATTTTTGGTATCTCACTCAAGTGATTCATGTAATATGGCCATTGAAATGTAACAAAGTATATTCTCGCAACTATGAATCCAACAATCGCGCTATAAAATATAATATCGATTAAGGTGTCTTTATGTAATCCAACCTGTTTCAATGCTGCTTGTGCAATGAAGTATCCAAGTAAGATACCACAAGCAATAATAATTCCATACCATCGAACTTGGATTGGTCCCAAGCTAAAGGCAACAGGATCGATATATCCTAATGTTATATTCATGTGTGTTACTCCTCACTTTTATGACTATTTCGAACGATTTCTTCATTAAGTCTCTCATTAAATTCAACTGCTGTATTAATACCCATGATATTAAGACGATAATTCATAGCAGCTACTTCAATAATTACTGCTACATTACGCCCTGGTCTAACTGGTATCGTTTTTTTAGTGATTTCCGTATCAAGAATTTTCAATGTTTCTTCATTAAGACCTACACGATCGTATAATTTATTCTTATTCCAATTTTCTAAATTAATATTTAATCGAATTTGTTTTTCAGTTAATATTGATCCTGCTCCAAACAAAGTCATAACATTAATGATTCCGAGACCACGAATCTCTAGCAAATGTTCGATAAGTTTAGGCGGTTTCCCTACAAGTTCATCCTTAGTAATTTCTTTGATTTCTACATTATCATCAGCCACTAATCTATGGCCTCGTTTGACTAATTCTAATGCAGTTTCACTTTTCCCAATGCCAGAATCTCCTGTAATTAGTACACCTACACCGTAAACATCAACAAGTACACCGTGCAAAGAAGTAGTTTTCGCGAGTTCATGTTCGAGAAATGTCGTTAACCTACTCATTAAACTCGTTGTGGCATCTTTCGCAACAATAATTGGTGTATGCGTTTCTTGAGATGCTTGTATAAGTTCTTCGGGTGGTTCTAACCCACGTGTAACAATAATCGCTGGAGTTTCAGGTCGGCATAATTTTCTCATTCTTCCTTTCTTCTCTTCATCTGGAAGTAAATTATAAAATGATAACTCCGTTGTCCCTAATAATTGAATACGGTCTGAAGCATAATGTGAAAAATATCCAGCCATTTCTAAACCTGGACGTGAAATATCTGTGTTTTTAATTGGTCTATCTAAACCTTCTTCACCAGTAAGTAATTCTAAATTTAACGTATTAACTAATCTATCTGTTGTTAACATGCATTCACCTCAAATTTCATAAGCCATTCGTATCTTCCTTTTCTATTATCATATCAAAAATCAACACATGTTTTATATTAAAATGATGATTTAAAATTTTAAAAGTTTCTTAAATCATTACTGTTTTAAGACAAACTAGATTTTATCTCCATTTTACAATCGAGTAGTTGACTGATTGAGTTAAAAAATATACCTTAAATAATAATCTAAATCGAATTTCAAATGACTATTTGATGATTTATGCTCAAATTAATGAAATTAATTTAATATAAAAAGCTCTAAGATTCTTTGTGTAAAAGTCATCTTAAAGCTTTTTAAGTTAATCTATCATTTTATTACTAGTCATACACCTTACTATTCAACGCTGTCTCTCTCTAATACTGGTTTTAAGTATTGACCAGTGTAAGACCCTTTATTTTGAGCAATCTCTTCAGGTGTACCAGTTGCGATGATTGTTCCTCCACCTTCACCGCCTTCTGGACCTAAATCAATAATATGATCAGCCGTTTTAATAACATCAAGATTGTGTTCGATAATAACGACCGTATCACCATTTTCCACTATACGATTCAATACCTTTAATAAACGACTTATATCGTCGACATGTAATCCTGTAGTTGGTTCATCAAGAATATAAATAGAACGCCCCGTTGAACGTTTGTGCAATTCTGATGCGAGTTTTACACGTTGCGCTTCGCCACCAGATAATGTAGTAGCTTGTTGACCTAAAGTAATGTACCCCAACCCAACGTCTACAAGTGTTTGTAATTTACGTTTAATCTTAGGAATATTTTCAAAGAAATGCGTAGCTTCTTCAACAGTCATTTCTAACACATCCGCAATATTTTTACCTTTGTATGTTACCTCTAAAGTCTCACGATTATAACGTTTACCATCACACACTTCACAAGGTACATAGACATCTGGTAAAAAATGCATTTCAATTTTTATAATTCCATCACCTTTACAAGCTTCACATCGTCCACCTTTGACATTAAAACTAAATCTACCTTTTTGATAACCTCGTATTTTAGCTTCATTCGTTTGTGCAAAGACATCTCTTATGTCATCAAAGACACCAGTGTATGTGGCTGGGTTAGATCGTGGTGTTCTACCTATTGGCGATTGATCAATATCAATGATTTTATCTAATTGATCAATTCCTTTAATTTCATCAAAATTCCCAGGTTTCACTTTAGATTTATTAATTTTTTGAGCTAATGCTTTATATAAAATTTCATTGACGAGTGAACTTTTACCAGAACCTGACACACCTGTAACAACAGTTAAGACAGATAGTGGGAAGTCTACATTTACATTTTTCAAATTATTACTTTTAGCACCTTTAATTTGAATCTTTCTATCGGTGATTTCTCGTCTGTATTCAGGGACTTCAATTCGTTTTTTTCCACTTAAATATTGACCAGTTAAGGATTTTTTATCTTTCATTACTTTATTAGGGGTACCACTTGAGACAACCTCTCCACCGTGGTTACCAGCTCCCGGGCCCACATCAACTAAATAATCAGCTGCTCTCATAGTATCATCGTCATGTTCAACGACAATGAGTGTATTACCTAAATCACGCATTTCTTTTAAAGTATTAATTAATCTATCATTATCTCTTTGATGTAATCCAATAGAAGGTTCATCTAAAACATATAGTACTCCGGTTAATCGTGAACCAATTTGTGTTGCTAAACGAATACGTTGTGCTTCCCCTCCAGATAAAGTCCCTGATGAGCGATCTAAAGTCAAATATTCCAAACCAACATTATTTAAAAATGATAATCTTGAAATAATCTCTTTTAAAATTTGATCTGCAATCGATTTATCTTGGTCGCTTAATTTTAAGTTTTCGAAATAATAAAGCGCGTTTTTTATTGAATATTCAACGACTTCACCTATATTATAGTCGCCTACGTATACAGATAACGCTTCTTTGCTTAAGCGTTTGCCATGACAAGTTTCACACGGTAACTCTGTCATATATTTACTCATCATTTCGCGTGTATATTCAGAGGGGGATTCATGGTAACGACGGTCAATGTTAGGTACCACACCTTCAAAAACCATTTTACGTTTACGAGTACCACCATTTCGTTGCGTGAAAGTAAATTCAATTTCTTTTTCTCCAGAACCATTCATAAGTATGTTTTTTTGTCTATCAGTCAATTTTTTATATGGCTTATCCATATTAATTTTGTAGACTTCACATACACGTTTTAATAAAGTTGGATAAAAATCCGAACTTGTTGGTTCCCATGGTTCAATTGCACCTTCATTTAAAGTTTTATTTTTATCAGGAATGACTAAATCTAGGTCTACTTTTAGTTTTTGACCTAAACCATCACAAGTTGGACACGCACCAAACGGACTATTGAAACTAAACATTCTAGGTTCTAATTCACCAATAGAGAAACCACATATAGGACATGCGTGGTTCTCAGAGAATTTAAGTTCTTCTCCATTAATAACGTCAACTGTTAAATTACCTTCAGCAAGTTCAAGTGCTGTCTCAATAGAGTCCGCTAAACGCGTCTCAATGCCGTCTTTAACTACAAGTCTATCAACAACAACTTCAATTGTGTGATTTTTATTTTTATCCAATTGAGGCACTTCATTTACATCGACGATTTCATCATCAACACGTAAACGCACATATCCTTTCTTACCTATATCTTCAATTAATTTTTCATGACTTCCTTTTCTATGTGATATAACTGGAGCAAGTAATTGAATTTTTGTACGTTCTTCCAATTCTAAAATACGATCAACCATTTGTTGAACAGTTTGTGATTCAATTTCTATACCGTGATAAGGACAGTACGGTTTACCGACACGCGCATATAATAATCGAATATAATCATAGATTTCAGTCACAGTGGCAACGGTAGAACGTGGGTTTTTACTTGTCGTCTTCTGATCAATAGATATTGCTGGTGACAAACCTTCAATGGTATCTACATCAGGTTTGTCCATTTGTCCTAAAAATTGTCGCGCATATGCACTTAACGATTCCACATAACGTCGTTGACCTTCAGCATAAATAGTATCGAACGCTAACGAAGACTTACCTGAACCTGAAAGTCCAGTCATGACAATCAACTTGTTTTTAGGTAATTCAATATCTACTCCTTTTAAATTATGTGCTCGTGCACCTTTTACTACAATTGACGGTCCTTTCATTTAATCGTCACCCTTCTGCTTTTAATTCAAATAACATATCTCTTAACTCTGTTGCTTTTTCGAAATCTAAATCTTTGGCTGCTTTTTTCATTTCTTTTTCTATATTTTCTATTGTTTTTTGACGTTCTTTCTTTGTCATTTTCTTAGGTAATTCAGTTTGTTGTTGTTGATTTGTCTCATCGCTCTCCACAGTAGCACTAATGACGTCGTGAATCTTTTTGTTAATTGTTTTCGGCGTGATGCCATGTTCTTTGTTATGAGCAATTTGTATTTCTCTACGTCTTTGTGTTTCATCTATTGCATATTGCATAGAATCTGTAATTTTATCCGCATACATAATGACTTCTCCTTTGTCATTACGTGCTGCTCGCCCAATAGTTTGAATAAGAGATCTATCAGAACGTAAGAAGCCTTCCTTATCTGCATCTAAAATTACAACTAAAGATACTTCAGGTATATCTATACCCTCTCTCAGCAGATTGATCCCAACTATTGCGTCGTAAGTACCCATACGTAAGTCTCGAATAATTTCTATTCGTTCTAATGTTTTAATTTCTGAGTGTAAATAATTAACTTTAATCCCCGCTTCTTTCATATATGTAGTTAAATCTTCACTCATTTTTTTAGTAAGTGTTGTCACAAGTACACGTTCATCTTTGTCAACGCGATCTTGGATTTCACTTAAAAGATCATCGATTTGATTCTCAGTTGGACGCACATCAATTTTAGGATCAAGTAAACCAGTAGGTCGTATAATTTGTTCAACCATTTCATCTGTATGTTCTAACTCATATGGGCCTGGTGTAGCTGAAACATAAACAAGTTGTTTTGTTTTTTCTTCAAATTCTTCAAATTTTAATGGTCGGTTATCCAACGCACTTGGCAAACGAAATCCATGGTCTATTAATACTTGTTTACGAGCTCTATCCCCATTGTACATACCACGAATTTGAGGTAACGTAACGTGAGACTCATCAATCATGACAAGCCAATCATCTCCAAAATAATCAAGCAATGTATATGGTGTTGAACCTAATGGTCTTAAAGTTAAGTGAACAGAATAATTTTCAATACCTGAACAAAAGCCCATTTCTCTCATCATTTCTAAATCGTAGTTAGTACGTTGTTCTAACCTTTGAGCTTCTAATAATTTATTCTCATCACGTAATTCTTTTAGTCTCTCTTCTAATTCTTTTTCTATACGTTCAATAGCTACTTTCATTTTCTCTTCACGAGTAACGAAGTGTGAAGCAGGGAAAATTGTAAAATGTTCACGTTCTCGAATTACTTCACCAGTTAAATAGTTAACTTCTCTGATGCGATCAATTTCATCTCCAAAAAATTCTACGCGAATACACATTTCTTCTCTAGAAGCTGGGAATATTTCAACAACATCTCCACGCACTCTAAATGTACCACGTTGAAAATCTATGTCATTACGTGAGTATTGTACATCAACTAACTTTCTCAACAATTCGCTTCGTTCCATCTCCATACCAACACGTACACTAACAACCAAATTTTTATATTCTTCCGGATTACCTAAACCATAGATACAACTAACACTTGCGATAATAATGACATCATCACGTTCAAATAAAGAACTTGTAGCAGAATGTCGTAGTTGGTCAATTTCATCGTTAATGGAGGCGTCTTTTTCAATAAAAGTATCTGTTGAAGGCACGTATGCTTCAGGTTGATAGTAGTCGTAATAACTAACGAAATATTCAACTCTATTTTCTGGGAAAAATTCTTTAAATTCACTATATAGTTGACCTGCTAATGTCTTGTTATGTGCAATAATAAGTGTAGGTTTACCAACCTCTTTAATTACGTTACTCATAGTAAAAGTTTTACCTGTCCCAGTTGCACCTAATAAGGTTTGATGACGTTTCCTTTCATTTACGCCATCCACAATTTTTTGTATCGCTTGTGGCTGATCACCTTGTGGCTCAAATTCAGACTTTAACTTAAATGGAACATGTTCTACCATTCCAAAATACGCCTCCTAATATTGTTATCATTTATAAAGATTTTACACATCTCAAATCAATTACTTTTTCATGAATATCATTTTCTATTTTAACAAATTCTATAAGAACAATACAAACATTTGTTCGCTTGTGAAATATAACATTTATAATGCTTATTCTAAAACAAGAGCTCTAAGATGATTTCTTATGTAAGAAATTGTCTTAGAGCTTTATTTATCAGTAATGTATGATGTGCGATGTTTTTCTTAAACGTACAATCAAATACATATTATATACACACTGTACTTTAAAATCTTTCGCTTTTATATTCACAATGTATCAATTATTATGTTCTAGCTATTAAAATATTTACTATTTAATATTTAGTTATTAATGTTTACACCATGGATTACTTAATATTCAAAATACTATAAACATCAATTTAAAGTAAAAAATGAGCAATAATGATGATTCAACAATTTTAAAATAAAATTATAATCACTATTATTACAATTTAATGTAATAATAAATCAAAAAAACAAATACTTCAAAATTTTTGTTTGAACAAACGCATTCTTAAGAATCATTTTGGTTCTTATGAAATTCAAGTTGATCAATTATTAAATAACCAGCTAATAAACTTGTCACATCTATAAAAATAATCCATTCGTTGTGAAAGAATCCTTTATAAACTGATGCCCCTATTATTACCAGTGTGACTAATGTACCAATCCATTTACTTCTAGTCACCACACTAAACAGCACAACTAATATACAAGGAAAGAAGGCCGCACAAACATACCAAATCATTATCGTCACCCATTTCTTCTGTTTAGAATTGACATTGTTGTTTCACGTAATTCAGTTCGAGGAATAAAGTTTTCTGTGAGCATTTCAGGTATAACATTTTCAATAAAATTTTTTACAGATTCTAAGTGATCAAATTGTATAATAGTTTCTAAACTCATTTCATATATTTCAAAAAATAGTGGCTCAGGATTACGTTTTTGTATTTCTCCAAATGTTTCATACAATAAATCAATTTTATCAGCAACAGATAGAATTTGACCTTCTAGAGAATCATCTTTACCTTCTTGTAAACGTTCACGATACACGTGCTGATATTGTGTTGGTATCTCCTCTTTGATAAACGTATCGACCATTTCTTCTTCAACTTGGGAGAATAAATGTTTTAATTCCTTACTTGCGTATTTTACCGGTGTTTTGATATCACCTGTAAACACTTCAGCAAAGTCGTGGTTGAGTGACTTTTCATAAAGACTCTTCCAATCGATTTTATTTCCATGATATTCTTCGACAGTAGCCATATATTGCGCAATTTTAGTTACTTTAAAAGAATGAGCTGCGACATTGTGTTCAAAATATTTAAATTTACCTGGTAATCTTATTAATTTTTCTAAATCTGATAGTCTTTTAAAATATTGATGCATTCCCATAATAAGACACCTCCTTAATATTAAAATTAGTCTATATTCTTATTGTTATTATATCAATCAATATTATTATTGAAAGTAAATTATCATGTAAATCATTTCTATTTTATTACAAAAGAAAAAGTAGAATAATGAATTCATTTTGAACTCACTATTCTACTCTAATACGTAATTTATGGGTAAAACATGTTGATATATATGGAGGTGTTGTTCAACCAACATGATTTTCAATTTAATTGTCTAGAACGTTTATATAACATAAGAGACAATTATACGCGCAGTTCATTCACACTTTGAATATAAATAGCCATTTAGTGAATGTAATTATATGAATTAGGGTTGCTAATAGTTCTGTAAGATTTTACGTTAACGCCACCATTCCAGTTCATTTCCGAAACAGTTACAGAACCATTAGAATTGATTGATTCAACAACGCCAACATGTCCATAAGCACCAGCCCCATTTTGACCCGGACCACTTTGGAATACAGCACCAACCTCAGGTGTGTGATCTACATTAAAGCCAGCCTGATTAGCTGAATATGCCCAGTTACTAGCGTTGCCCCATAGACTTCCAATTGGTTTCCCTAGCTCAGCTCGACGATCGAATGCATAATAAGTACATTGACCAGTAGTGTATAAATTACCTGAGTTAGATACACTTCTTAGACCATCATAGGCGTTTGACACAGAGTATGTATCAGTTGATTCACTATCATAATTATCATAAGTAGTGTTGGATGTATCAGTTGATACATTATTATATCCTACTGGAATGTAGTTAGTTTCATAATTTACGAATGTGTTTGTGTTATTAAATTGTTCAAATGCAGTTTCAGATACTACAATTTCATCTCCCGGAAAAATAAGAGGTTCTACACCAGGATTTAATGCATAAAGCTCTTCTAAAGAAAGATTATGTTCTAAAGCAATTTTATATAAACTATCTCCAGGTTTTACAATGTAAATACCTAAGTTTGATTGATTTGTAATTACATCACCCGTTGCATATGTGTCTAGTTGCGACGTCTCAGATTCTTGTGCGTTAGCTGCAGTGTTGATTGTAATAAAAGCTGCAATCGAACTTAACGTTACAGTTAGCGTTTTTTTCATCTAGTTGTCATTCCTTTGCTAGTTGATTATTAATTCACAAATTTAATATAGCACAATCAAATGAAGCTAAGGGTATTGTTATATTGATGTAATATAATAGTTAACAAGTGTATTTTTACATCTAGAGGTGATTATCTACTCCACTAGTTCCTAACCTTATGATGTACAGGTCAAATTAAAGTCATTCTCGTATAAGATTGAATTTACTACGGTAACATTAGAAAATGCAGACTACATATAAAGTAAATATAACTTTAAAAATTAACTCCCTATTCTGTCTGCTTAATGAAAAATACGCATAATCATTGATAAATCAAATAATGATTATGCGTATATCAATTATACGTCTCGACTATCCATTTCTTTTCTTAAATAAGCTTCTATGAATGGGCCTATTTCTCCATCCATAACAGCGTCTACTTTACCAGTTTCTTCATTCGTACGATGATCTTTAATCATTGAATATGGATGAAAGACGTAAGAACGAATCTGACTTCCCCATCCAATGTCTTTTTGTTCGCCTCGAATTTCAGCCATTTCTTGCTCTTGCTCTTCTAACTTTAATTGATAAAGTTTGGACTTCAACATTTTCATTGCAGCTTCTCTATTTTTTATTTGAGATCGTTCATTTTGGTTGTTGACTACAATACCTGTAGGGTGATGTGTAATTCTAATTGCAGACTCAGTTTTGTTAATATGTTGTCCACCAGCGCCTGAAGCTCTAAAAGTATCCACTGTGATATCATCTGGGTTAATCTCGATTTCAATTTCATCATTATTAAAATCAGGAATAACATCACATGATGCAAAAGAAGTATGGCGTCTACCAGATGAATCGAAAGGTGAAATTCTAACTAAACGATGAACACCTTTTTCTGCCTTTAAATAACCATAAGCATTATGTCCTTTAATAAGTAATGTGACACTTTTAACGCCTGCTTCATCTCCTGGAAGATAATCAACCGTTTCAACTTTAAAGCCATTTTGTTCACAGTAACGTTGATACATCCTAAGAAGCATACTTACCCAATCTTGTGATTCTGTACCGCCAGCACCGGGATGAAGCTCTAATATAGCATTATTTGCATCATGTGGTCCGTCGAGGAGTAATTGTAACTCATATTGATCAATTTGTTCTTCAAATTGCTGAACTTCCTCTTCTAATTCTATCTTCATATCCTCATCATATTCTTCTTGTAATAACTCTCTCGTCGCACTCATATCATCGACAGCATTTGTCAGTTGATAATACCCATTTACTATAGATTTTAGTGCATTGTTCTTATCAATGATATCTTGTGCTTTAGTTTGATCATTCCAAAAATCAGGATCAGTCATCATTTCTTCATACTCTTGTATGTTCGTCTCTTTATTTTCTAAGTCAAAGAGACCCCCTAATTTGATTTAAGTGATTTTGATATTCTTCTAAATTTCTTTTAATCTCAGATAGTTCCATTCATCTTCTCTCCTATTTAATCATTCTATGTCATAATATTTATATCATACAGTATATGCCTATTTTTTAAAAATAAACGGCCATTCCATCGCTATATCATATTACTAAGCATTTAACTTACAAGCGATGTAAATAAAGGCTGAGTCATTCATAATTTGATATGCCTCAGCCTTTATATTTAAACTATTTTATTGATTACGCTTTCCCATGACAATTTTTATATTTTTTACCACTACCACATGGGCATGGATCATTTCTACCTACCTGATCACCTTTTACAATCGGTTGGGGCTTTGCTTTTTCTTTGCCATCTTCAGCAGTTACATGTTTTGCTTCACCAAAGCTTTTAGATTTTTCACGTTCTACATCATCTTCAAACTGAACCACTGATTTCAAGATATACTTACATGTATCTTCCTCGATATTTTGCATCATGATATCAAATAATTCATGACCTTCATTTTGATAATCACGAAGTGGATTTTGTTGTGCATATGAACGTAAATGAATACCTTGACGCAATTGATCCATCGTATCAATATGATCAGTCCAATGTGTATCAATTGAACGTAATAAAATCATCCGCTCAAATTCACTCATTTGGTCTCCTAATGTTTCTTGTTGCTGTGCATATGCTTTTTCAATTTTAGACCATACAATTTCAAAAATATCTTCTGAATCTTTACCTTTAATTTCTGTATCTTGAAGATCTCCTTCTTGCAAGAACACATCATTAACGTAATTGATAAATGGCGTGTAGTCAGTATTATCGTCTTCTTCATTAATAAAATGATTAATCGCACGTTGCAATGTAGAACGTAACATCGCGTTAACGACTTGAGAACTTTCTTCACTATCAATGATTTCATTACGCTCATTATAAATAATTTCACGTTGCTTACGTAAAACTTCATCGTATTCTAGAATACGTTTACGCGCGTCAAAGTTATTACCTTCTACTCGTTTTTGAGCTGATTCTACAGCTCGAGATACCATTTTCGACTCGATTGGCGTTGAATCATCCATTCCTAAACGGTTCATCATTTTCTGTAAGCGTTCTGAACCAAAACGTACCATTAATTCATCTTGTAAAGATAGGTAAAAACGACTATCTCCTCTATCACCTTGGCGTCCTGAACGTCCACGTAATTGATCATCAATACGTCTTGATTCATGACGCTCAGTACCAATAACAGCAAGTCCACCTAACTCTTCAACACCATCACCAAGTTTAATATCTGTTCCACGTCCAGCCATATTTGTGGCAATTGTAACTGCACCTTTTTGCCCCGCGTTTGAAACGATTTCAGCTTCGCGTTCATGATTTTTAGCGTTTAATACGTCATGTCTGACACCACGTTTTTTTAGTAAATTTGAAATATATTCAGAAGTCTCAACAGCAACAGTACCTAGTAAGACGGGTTGTCCTTTTTTATGTTTTTCTACAACATCTTCAACTACCGCATCAAACTTTCCTTTTTGACTAATATAAATTAAGTCTGAATTATCTTTACGTTGAACAGGTTTGTTTGTTGGAATTTGGGTAACTGTCATATTATAGATATTACGAAATTCTTCCTCTTCGGTTTTCGCTGTACCAGTCATCCCCGCTAACTTATTATACATTCTGAAATAGTTTTGGAAAGTAATGGATGCCATCGTTTTAGACTCATTTTGAATTGCTACACCTTCTTTAGCCTCAATTGCTTGGTGTAAACCTTCAGAAAAACGACGTCCAGGCATTGTACGTCCAGTAAATTGGTCAACAATTAATACTTCACCGTCAACGACCATGTAATCAACATCGCGTTGCAAAGTAACATGAGCTCTTAAAGCTGTATTAATATGACTAATCACTTCCACATTTTGAACATCATAAAGATTATCTACTTTGAACATACGTTCAGCTTTATCTGCACCTTGTTCTGTAAGATGTACAGCTTTGGTTTTTTCATCATAATTATAATCATCTTCCGCTTTAAGCATTTTTGCAAAAACATTTGCTTGAGTATATAAAGAAGTAGATTTTTCCGCTTCACCAGAAATAATTAAAGGTGTTCTTGCTTCGTCGATCAATATGGAATCGACCTCATCAATAATTGCAAAATGTAGAGGACGCATTACTCTCTCTTCAGCATAGTTCACCATATTATCTCTAAGATAATCAAACCCAAGTTCATTATTCGTACTATAAGTGATATCTTGTGCGTAAGCCTCACGTTTTTCTTCAGTTGACTTACTATTTAAGTTCAAACCTACAGTTAAGCCAAGATAGTTATATAGTTCAGCCATTTCTTCACTTTGTGAACTTGATAGATATTCATTGACTGTAATAACATGTACACCTCTACCAGCTAAAGCATTCAAATACGTCGGCATGGTTGCAGTCAATGTTTTCCCTTCACCTGTTCTCATTTCTGCAATATCACCTTTATGTATAGCAATACCACCCATTACTTGTACTTTATAAGGAATCATATTAAATACTCTCTTTGACCCCTCACGTACAAGTGCATAAGCTTCAGGTAAAATTTTATCTAAATAATCATTTTGTTTTTTTACATCTTCAATTTCTGCTAACTCTTTTTGAAAAGATTTTGTTTTTTCACGTATTTCTTCATCGGTTAATATCGCAGTATCTTCCTCTAAAGCAAGTACTTTATCTGCTAACTTACCTAATCTTTTAATTTCTTTTTTATTGCCGTCAACAATTTTCGATAAAAATCCCATTGCACGCGTCGCTCCTTTAACTAAAAACTGTTTGGCTTACAACAATTTATCTTATCATTTATATCGCTAAATTTATACTTATATACTCATGAAGTAATGCGTGTTAACTCAATTTTTCACAACACTTCACTTTGATTCGACTGGCAACAGCCTTTTTCTATAGACAATCATTTATATTATAAAATGTATATAAACATTTCAATTAACAATAATTTTATTTTAACACGTTGCAATCATTTTTTTCTCGCAATCAAACACGTTTTTAAAAAATAACGCAACGCGATACCTTTAACTAATATAGAAATTTAAAATCAAAGTTTAAATATAAATCGTCAAATCACACTAGCATATTTGTAAGCATACTGTCTATTAAATACTCATTTAATTGGTTAATTCAAAATTTAAGCAAACAAAATAAGCTGAGACACTTATTAAGAATACGAACTCCAAAGCTTGATTAATGTCATATCTACTTTGAAGTGAACATATCAAAACAATGCCCCAGCCTATGTTTATTAAGTTCTATTTTGTAGTCAAGCAAACTAAGAATACATATGTGTATTAGTAACCCTGATTCTATTAATCATTATTACCTTATTCAATAAACTGATAAGAATTCTTAATTCAACTTCGGCAATATTATAGTCTATAATATACAAGTCAATTTATTCAGTTGTTTCAATCAGACCGTATTTGCCATCTTTTCGTCTATAAACAATGCTTGTGCCATCAGTTTCTCTATCGGTAAAAATAAAGAAATCATGTCCCAATAAATTCATTTGCAATACTGCTTCTTCAGAATCCATTGGTTTTAAGCTGAATTGTTTAGAACGAATAATTTCAATATCATTTTCACTTTCTATATCATCTGCATGATTGTTTGTTGTAGACTCTTGTACTTCAGCAACAAAGATATCTTGATCTCCACGATCTCTATGTTTACGATTTACACGAGTTTTGTATTTACGTACTTGTCTTTCCAATTTGTTAGTAATTAAATCAATGCCTGCATATAAATCATCATGTCTTTCTTCAGCTCTAAGAGTGACATCTTTTAAAGGAATTGTAACTTCAATTTTAGTTGTAGAATTAGAATAAGTTTTAACTCTAACATGTGCTACAGCATTTGGCACATTGTTAAAGTATCTTTCTAATTTACCTACTTTCTCCTCAATATAGTTGCGAATTGCATCTGTGATAGTGAGGTTATCTCCATGAATTTCAAATCTAATCATAGTAATCTCTCCTTAAACCTCTATATTGATACTTCTTACCTATATTTTACCATGTTTATGTTATCGTGCAAACGCAAACACTTTGAATTTTCTGACTTTTTTATCGTACAATTTACACCCTGCGTGATGAATAGTTAACCCTGTTGTATAAATATCATCTATGAGTAGTATTACTTTCCCTTCGATATTTATCTCTTCATCTTTTATATAAAATGGATTAGGGGCTTTTGAACGTTCAATCTTTCCTAACTTTGACTGCTTAGGACGTATATGTGTACCTAATACATCTTGATATGAGATGCCCATTTTATCTAAGACAGTGGTCACAGGATTAAATGTACGTTCAATGTCGCGTTCAATTGGAGAAGGAATGGGAACTATATAATCATATTGCGTTTGAGGTAAAACTAATTTTCTCGCCAATACTTCTGCCAAATAGAAGTCTCGCTTAATCTTATACTGGTGTATGATTTCTTTCATCATACCATCATAACTATAATCACAAAACAATTGTTCCATTAAATAAAATGTTTTACTTAAGAATTGACAGTCATGACATTCGCCATCAGTAGAAATTTTGTTGTTAAGGCACTTAGGACACCTACCATCTTTATGAATTTTGGAGTTAAGCCATAATGTTTCACATCGTTCACAAAATATCTGAGGTGGTTTAAATAAGTTATAAATATGAATGGTCTCATGAATAGGTTGATTGCACTGGATACATTTATGCATCAATCCATCCCCTTTTAATTGCTAAACGATTCATTGAAATAATGTTTCTTTTAGCTAAAATCATCGATAATGTAACACCTTCATGAAGAAATAAAACTAAGCCACTTGGAGACTGCTGTTTACGTCCTACGCGACCAGCAATTTGAATTAAAGCCTCTTGTTGAAAACTTCCAGCATCAACTACAACGACATCTAAGTGTGTCATTGTAAATCCTCTTTCTAAAATAGTTGTAGTGAATACAATTTTGTGTTGTCCTCGTCTTAAAGCTTCAATTTTTTCAAATCGTAAATCATCTTCACTGTGAACGCAAATCAAATCAGGGATGTCCATTTTATACTGTTGATACATTTTATTCATAATTTCTATATTATTAATAAAGACCAAAGTAAAACGTTGTTGGTTAATTTGATATCTAAATATATTAAGTAATAAATTTTGTTTTCGTGTTGATTTTAATTTGAAATATTTGAACTTAGGAATAGGAAGGGGGGATCGGTGAAAACGGGCTGGTAACTTAATTATTTTTTCTGGGGGGAATTGTTTTAAAAAATGACGCGGTGGTGTGGCCGTCATGAAAATATGTGAATGATTCGATTTTGAAGCAAGTTGTATTGCATTTGATAATTGTGGATCCATAGACAACGGAAAAGCATCTACCTCATCGACAAATACAGTATCAAAATGCTGTTTAAACCTCAATAATTGATGGATAGTAGCAATAACAAAATGACCATTATATTGCTGTCTACTAGATTGATGTAGCACATCTATATGTTCATCGATAAAAGCATCTTTTATTCGATGACTTATCTCAATAATAACGTCTACACGAGGTGATACAATAGCAATATTATGTCCCATCTGACGAGCTATCCTAATTCCCTCAAACATCATTTCAGTTTTCCCTGCTCCTGTGACGGCATATAACAAGAGGTCATTATTATTTTTTATAGCTTGAACGATAGTTTCTGAAGCGTATTGCTGTTGCTTTGATAATTCAAAGGGTAACTGATAATTCGCTTTTGTTGCTTTTTGAAAACTTTTTACGAGACATATATCTGTAATACTATCCATTCTGCCTAATTGAATGCATCGTCTACAGTATGTGATTGTTTTATCCAATATCGTTGAATTGTAAGTCACAAAATATTGCAAGGAAGTGTTTCCACATTGAATACAATACCAACGCTCACTGTCTTTTATAACACCTTTTGAAACTTGAGATACTGATTCATCTTCAAGTTGATGCGTTGGAGAAATCAGTCTACCGTAATATTTAATTTTACTTCACTACTTTCAAAAAAGTCTGAAATACTCAAATAAGCGAACACAAGTGATATCTAATGATATTACCACTGTGTTCTTTCCTATCAAGCTTTCAGACTTTTGATTATATATTAATTAATGTCGATTCTTCTTGGGAAGTAACCCAATCCTAAACCGCCTGATCCTAAATGTGATGCTATCACTGGTCCAAATTCACAATACTGAATATGAACATTAGGATGATCTTCCTTTAATTGCTGAAGAAATGACTTTCCATCTTCAGTTTTATCACCGTTTATTACAAATACTGTCACATCTTCCATGCCTTCTATTTCTTTAAAAATGTTTGTTTCTAAAGATTTTAGCGCACGTTTTTTAGTACGTACTTTTTCGTGTGGATGTATTTTACCATCTTCTTCAAAACGCAAGACAGGTTTCATTTTCAATAATGTACCTACCCAAGCTTGAGCTCCAGTGATACGACCACTTTTTTGTAAATTTTTTAAATCATCAACAATTAAGTATGCACCAATATGTTGTCTTATTTCAGTTAGTTCATTAATAATATCATCAGGTTTATATCCCTTTTGTACCAATTGAGCAGCGTAAATTGCAAAGCTACCTTCAATCATCGCAGCAAGACGGCTATCAAACGTATGTACTTGAATATCTTCAACCATTTCACCAGCTTGTGTTGCTGAAGGATAGCTTCCGCTTATACCACTTGATAAGTTAATCACGATGACATCAGTGTATCCTTGTTCTCTTAATCTCTCAAAATTTTCAATCCAATCGCCAATAGCAGGTTGGCTTGTTGTTGGTATAGTTTTAGATGAAGCCATTTTTTTATAAAAATCATCTACAGAAAAATCATCACTCTCAGTGAAATTCACTCCATCATCGAAAGTTACACTTAGTGAAGCGACTGGTATGTTATATTGTTCTATTATATGTTGTGGTAAATAACTTGTAGAATCGGTCATAACTGCAATCTTCATCTTAATACTTATCCTCCTCAATTATACTCATAGTTATGATACAATAATTTTTTAAAAAAGAAAATATCATCGTAATAATTTAGAACCTATCTTGTTACGTGTATAATAATGTTAGAAAACTGAATTGTAGGTGGCAAAAATAAGATGGATAAATCCATAATTACTATTAAACAAGCACATTCAATTGAAAATGTGATAAGTAAATCACGCTTTATAGCATATATTAAGCCTGTTTCGACTGAAAATGAAGCAAAAGCTTTTATAGATGAAATTAAAACAAAACATAAAGATGCAACTCATAATTGTTCAGCCTATACTGTCGGACCAGAGATGAATATTCAAAAGGCAAACGACGATGGCGAACCAAGTGGAACAGCTGGCATCCCAATGCTTGAAATACTGAAAAAACAAGAGATACACAATGTTTGTGTCGTCGTGACACGCTACTTCGGTGGTATCAAGTTAGGTGCAGGCGGTCTTATTAGAGCATATAGCGGCGCCGTGCGTGATGTGATATATGATATAGGTAGAGTCGAACTAAGAGAAGCTATTCCAGTAACCGTTACGTTAGATTATGATCAGACAGGTAAATTTGAATATGAACTTGCCTCTACTACATTCTTATTAAGAGAACAATTTTATACCGATAAAGTAAGTTATCAAATTGACGTAGTAAAAAATGAATATGATGCTTTTATAGACTTTTTAAATCGAATTACTTCTGGAAATTATGATTTGAAACAAGAAGACCTTAAACTATTACCTTTTGATATTGAAACCAATTAAAAAAAAAACACTATGCAAGTTAAAGCAACGCGTGCTTATGACCTACATAGTGTTTTTTTATTATGAACGGTGATGCTCATCATAATGATGTTGCTTACCATTTCCTTTTTTTGTAATTAAATTTAATATTGGTCGATAATTATCATCTATTAATCCAGTAAATTCAACGATCAACTCAATCGTAAAGACAATGAGAATGAACATCATAAGTGCACCCAACGGTTGGGATAAATAGAGGATAACACTAGATAAACTAAACATAATCGCTATTGAATAAATAAGTAAAACGGTTTGTCTATGCGTATATCCTAAAGCAAGTAATTTATGATGTAAATGTGACTTGTCCGCTTGCATTATATGTTGCCCTTTTTTCATTCGACGAATCATTGCAAATAATGTATCAATAAATGGCACCGCTAATATAACTATAGGAAAGAATAATGCAATAAATGTGATATTCTTAAAGCCGAGTAAGGATAAGAAACCGATAATAAATCCTATCATTAATGCACCACTATCACCTAGGAAAATTTTCGCTGGGTGAAAGTTATAGAATAAGAAACCAAGTAAAGACCCTAAAAGTACACAGCAAATCATGATAATAAATATGTTCGCTTGTAAAATAGCGATGAATCCAATAGTCATTAATGCCAATGCTGAGACGCCTGAGGCAAGTCCATCAAGTCCGTCGATAAGATTAATAGCATTGGTAATTGCTACAATCCATATTACTGTAATAGGAATGCTGAATATGCCAAAATGAATCGTTGGACCAATTGGCAATGAAATAAAGTCTATTGTAATTCCATAAAACGTAACAATTAAAGCTGCAACAATTTGACCTGCTAACTTTAAATAAGGTCTTAGATCGTAAATATCATCAATCAATCCAACCATATACATTGTAATTGCACCTAATATAAGCGGTTTAACCTCACGTTCAATAGGGTGTCCGAGCCAAATCCCTATTAAGAAAGAAAATAAAATGACCGTTCCTCCCATCACTGAGATAGGTTTCGTATGTACTTTTCTGAAATTAGGACGATCTACTAAATCTAATTTTTTTGATATTACAATAATAATGGGTGTAATTATTAAACTGACTATCATAGTAAAAGCTATAAGTAATAGTGTATACATCAGTTCACCTTCATTGAATAAGTTGTACCTCACGCTATGTAAAATTTGTTATCTATCGTTTTTAATGCAATATTTATCAACCATAAATGTAGTTTTCATTGAACTAAAATTATATGATTAATGTTTAAATTATAAATATCCATGTTACATAGCTATTGTCTAAATTACAAAGATTGACCTTTACATTATCTTTGCATTGTCTATACATTTTTTTAATCATACCATTTAAGTGCTAATTTTAACATTAAATACCATTGTTTGTGTGTAATTTCTGTTGCTAGATGATGACAAATTGTAAGTTTTCACTTACAATAGCTAATGGTTAATAAAGGAGTCGGTATGGAAATGTTTGAAGCTATCATATATAACATATCTGTCATGGTGGCAGGTATATATTTATTTCATAGGTTACAATATTCTGAAAATAAAAGAATGATTTTTTCTAAAGAATATGTAACAGTACTAATGACATTCGTTTCTTTACTTTTAGCGGCATACCCTATCCCATTTCAAAACGAATACCTCGTCCATTTAACATTTGTACCTCTTTTGTTTTTAGGACGTTATACCAACATGATATATACACTCACGGCTGCTTTTATCGTATCTTTAGTCGATGTATTTATCTTTGGAAACTCAATTATTTATGGTATTACATTAATCGTTATTGCAGGTATTGTCAGTGCAGTGGGACCATTCTTAAAGCAAAACGATATCATTTCTTTACTTATTTTAAATTTGATTAGCATTATCATTTTGTTATTTTTAGCATTATTAAGCCCTATTTATGAACTCGTAGAGATTTTAGTGCTTATCCCTATTTCATTTATTATTACAATTGCTTCAGCAATAACATTCGTTGATATATGGCACTTTTTCTCTTTAGTCAATCGTTATGAAAATGAAGATAAATACGATTATCTTACAGGTCTAGGTAATGTGAAAGAATTTGATAGACACTTAAATGAGGTCTCAAGTAAAGCTGAAGAAAAGAAACAAAGTTTAGCCTTACTTCTCATTGATATTGATGGCTTTAAAGATGTAAACGATCATTATTCACACCAATCAGGAGATGCTGTTCTCAAACAAATGTCTCAACTATTAAAAAACTATGTCCCAAACCAGTTCAAAATATTTAGAAACGGTGGCGAAGAATTTTCTGTTGTAATAAGAGATTACACACTAGATCAAAGCGTGAAATTAGCAGAAAATATTCGAAGTGGTGTTGAAAAATCTTCTTTCCACCTACCAAACAAAGAAGTAATCAAGCTATCAGTTTCAATTGGTGTAGGATACTTAACTCAAGAAGATCGTAAATCTCAACGTAAAGTATTTAAAGATGCTGATGACATGGTACATGTGGCTAAAAGTGAAGGAAGAAATAAAGTCATGTTTAATCCTATTGTCAAATTATAATCAAGCTAAATGCTATGTTAACTGCTACGTTAAAAAATTATTAAAGCGTATACAGTTATGCATAGCATTTTTTACTATTTTTAATTAGTATTGAAAATGTTATTAAAATCAAGCTGTCTATTGAAACTTAAGTCTTCAAGTTGTAAACTTCAATTGTTCATAAAAATATTAAATAGCTTCGGAGGTGATGAGATATGTCAGATTCAATCACTATCATTGATGAAAATAAAGTGATTGATGTAGTCTTAATTGCTGGGCGAATCTTACTTGAAGCAGGCGCTGAAACATATCGAATTGAGGATACAATGAATCGTATTGCCCATAGTTATGGTTTACATGATACATACAGTTTTGTGACATCAACTGCAATTATTTTCTCATTAAATGATCGTACTAGTACGAGGTTGATTCGTATTCGCGAACGTACAACCGATCTTGAGAAAATTGCTTTAACCAATAGCCTATCTCGTAAAATTTCGAGTAAGCAACTTACAATTGACGAAGCAAAAAGTGAGTTACTGCAACTTAAACGTGCGTCTCTTCAGTATTCTTTCTTAACAAATCTCATTGCTGCCTTTGTAGCTTGTGGTTTTTTCTTATTCATGTTTGGTGGCGTAGCTTCCGACGCTTGGATTGCATGCCTAGCGGGTGGCATAGCTTTTTTAACGTTTAGTTTCGTGCAAAAATATATACAAATTAAATTCTTTTCAGAGTTTGTAGCATCTGCTGTTGTTATTAGTATTGCAGCAATATTCACTAAACTAGGTATAGCTAAAAATCAAGACATTATTACTATTGCAAGTGTCATGCCTCTCGTTCCCGGTATTTTGATTACTAACGCTATTCGTGACTTACTTGCCGGAGAGTTACTTGCTGGTATGTCACGTGGTGTTGAAGCTGCTTTAACTGCATTTGCTATTGGTGCAGGAGTAGCTATTGTATTACTATTATTATAAGAAAGGCTGTTAGTTATGTTTATTTATCTGTTTCACTTTATCATTAGTTTCATTGCCACAGTCCTTTTTTCAATTATATTTAATGCACCTAAAAAATTGCTATTAGCTTGTGGATTTGTTGGAGCTGTTGCTTGGACAATATATCAGATGACAGTAGGTATGGATTTAGGTAAAGTTGGCGCTTCATTTTTAGGAAGTCTAATATTAGGATTAATGAGTCATACAATGAGTAGACGGTACAAGCAACCTGTTATTATATTTATCGTCCCCGGCATTATACCTCTCGTTCCAGGTGGCGCAGCATATGAAGCTACAAGATTTTTAGTATCAAATGATTATACGAATGCAGTTAATACTTTTTTAGAGGTAACATTAATTTCTGGTGCAATTGCATTCGGTATACTTGTATCTGAAATAGTCTATTACATTTATTCACGCATCAAGCAATCTTATGGTAAAATCAAGGGTAAAACTTATAAAAAATCCTATAATATGAATAATAGAGTATAAATCTAAGGGGATGAACTCGTATGAAGAAACAAATTATCGAAAGATTAACGAGATATGTAAAAATTGATACACAATCTAATCCTGATTCCAAGACGACACCATCTACGAATAAACAGTGGGATTTATTAAATCTATTAGAAGAAGAGCTTCAATCATTAGGTCTTAAAACAGACATGGATGAACATGGTTACTTATTTGCTACACTCGAAAGCAATATTAATTATAATGTACCTACTGTCGGTTTTTTAGCACATGTAGACACTTCACCAGATTTCAATGCTTCTCATGTAAATCCGCAAATCATTGAAGCCTATAATGGGCAACCTATCAAACTTGGTGAATCTCAGCGTATCTTAGATCCTGATGTTTTTCCTGAATTAAATAAAGTTGTGGGTCATACACTAATGGTGACAGATGGTACATCTCTACTAGGCGCCGATGATAAAGCAGGTGTTGTAGAAATAATGGAAGGGATAAAGTATTTAATTGATCATCCTGACATTAAACACGGTACAATTCGAGTTGGCTTTACACCCGATGAAGAAATTGGACGAGGCCCGCATCAATTTGATGTTAGTCGATTTAATGCAGATTTTGCATATACAATGGATGGCAGTCAATTAGGAGAACTACAATTCGAAAGTTTCAATGCGGCAGAGGTAACTGTCACTTGCCATGGTGTTAACGTTCATCCAGGTTCAGCTAAAAATGCCATGGTTAATGCAATTAGTTTAGGTCAACAGTTTAATAGTTTACTTCCCTCACATGAAGTTCCTGAAAGAACTGAAGGATACGAAGGGTTCTATCATTTAATGAATTTTACAGGTAATGTTGAAAAAGCAACTCTACAATATATTATTCGCGACCATGACAAAGAACAGTTTGAGCTACGTAAAAAACGCATGATGGAAATTCGTGATGATATTAATGTTCATTATAATCATTTTCCAATTAAAGTAGATGTGCATGACCAATATTTTAACATGGCAGAAAAAATTGAACCTTTGAAACACATCATTGATATACCTAAACGTGTCTTTGAGGCTTTAGACATCGTACCTAACACTGAACCTATTCGAGGTGGTACAGATGGATCACAATTATCTTTTATGGGGCTACCTACACCTAATATTTTTACTGGTTGTGGCAATTTCCACGGTCCTTTTGAATACGCTTCTATCGATGTAATGGAAAAGGCTGTTCATGTTGTCGTTGGTATTGCTCAAGAAGTAGCAAACAGCCATCAATCTTATAAATAACATAAAAAGCCATTGTCAGTATGTAGCTCTAAAGCTACTCTTACTGTCAATGGCTTTTAAATTAAATGTGTATAAAAACTTTTTCTAATATTAGGATGAAAGCGGTAAGTTTATTTGCGTTTTCAATAATTTTAGTGCTTGTACTGTGTAATGTCTGATTTGAATACCCATCTTAAAATCTGTATATGAATCAGGCATATCAATAAATGTATTAAACATTGCTGTAACATTCAATGATTCAAACAAATCAAATTTATCATTTGTAGCACAAATTGCAATAGCTGGCTTGCTGTATTGTTGGGTAAGTTCTGCTATACGTATTGTTGTAGTCTCTAGAATTTGATCTTCTTCTTTCAAACCTTCTCCGAAAATAATAAGATCTGCCTGTTGAATTAAGTTTTCTAAATGTGTGATTTGATTCACTAATTCATGGCTTGTTAAAATCTCAGCTTGATAGAGACTATTTAATACAGCTGCTATACCACCTCCAGCACCACCGCGCTCGATTGGTCCCATTGCTATTTTCAATTCATTCTTAAATAATTCACTAAAATACCAAATTAAATTATCTATCTCGGCTGCTTCATTTTGAGACAAATCTAATGATTCGTATGTTTGCATGATTTCACTTTTTTTCCCATACAATCGACTTGAGAAATCTGACATTAATTGAATGTTTACCTTTGTTAATTGTGGATGAACACCTGATAAATCAATACGTCTAATATATTTTATTAAATATGCACCTTTCCTCATATCGACAATTTGTGCTTCATCATCATAAAATGTTGCACCCAATGCTTGCAACATGCCTGCACCGCCATCAAAACTTCCTATTCCACCTAAAGAAATAACAAGATGTTCTGTATGATTGTCCAATGCTGCTTTTATAACCTCTCCCAAACCGTAACTTGATCGATGTTGAATAGGTTTTTTGCCATTTAAAAATAAGTGACCTTCGATAATAGTCATACCACTATCCGTTTGTCCATATATTGCTTCGGTTTCTTTCATGTCAGCATCATGCGCACTCACACGATATTTATTTCCTGATTGCCAAAGAAAGACTGAATCTAATAATTCGTGACGACCGTTAAATAGTGGAACTTGAACGATATCTGCATCTTCAATTTGACTTGCTACCGCTTCTTCAACATATCTATTAGCTTGGTAACTAGAAATAATTCCATTAAATTCATCCATGGCTACTAAAACTTTCATTGTCTTAACCACCTTATTTTTCTCTTTTCCAAAAATTATTTTAAACATACTAAAGGATGTATGAGAATAATCTATAAATCTAAGTAACAATGATTTGACACTAAAGAAATAACATATCTTCTGCGTGTTCTTCATTATGTCCCTTAATTATACTTATTATCACATTATACATAACTATTTTAAAATTTTCATAACATAAGAATAGCTTGCCTGTATCTGTCTAACATTGACATTTGAGGCAAGCTGCTTCATCATTTCATTCTTTTCTAATTATTCCTCAGCTTGAGCAAGTTGAGAAACGTTAATATCATCGTGGTCTGCATTCCACTTCATTTCACCATCTACAAAATAAAAAGCTTGTGGTGATTCGTGTTTTACGTTTGTTTTCTCTGCGATATAATCAGATAGTTTACGCTCTTGTTGAACGATTAGATAATAACCATCTATGTCTCTTTCATATAAAAACTTATTAAATTGATCATACGCATTTGCAGAAATTGGACAAGTTTCACTGTGTTTTAATACAAAAACATATTTATTTTCTTCTAATACTTGTTCAAACTGGTCAATTGAACTCAGCTTAATAGCCATTCTATTCACCTCTAAAAATATTTATCACTTCATACTAAGCATATGCGTGAAATTTTTATCCCTAAAATCTTATCAATGGGTACAATTATACACACTCTGCTATGTAATGTTAACCATAAATTTTCATTTTTTTAAATTCAGATAGTATTTAATTTACACTTTCTTTTATTTTTTTAAATTCTCTTTTGAACGATTTATCCATTTCTGATATATCTTTTCCCTCTTTTGGCAATCGATCAACATCAATTTGAGCTAATTTTTCGCTAGTTTTAATCGTATCTACTCTCGTATCATAATAATTTTGCAAACTATAATACATCTCAATTGCATTTTTTCTAGCATTATCAACATGATTATCAGAAATATTTGTTTTATTAATATCCGTAATTTGTTTGTCAATAAGTGGTGAAATATGATTTTTGATTGCTTCTTTCGCTGAATCAGAATCATTATTTGAAGAATTTAAATATTTTTTAGCAGTATCTTTTAATTGTTGATTATTTTCTTCTAATTTTGATTTAAGTTGACTTGCATCTTCTTTATTTTGTGCTTTATTAATGTCAGACTCCACTTCAGTTCTATTTTTCTCGAATAATTTAGTATAATCCAAAATATCTTCATTATCTTTAATTGAGCGATTACATAAATCTACAAATTCTTTTAAATCATATATAGATTTCTCTTTATTTTCAACAGTTTTTAGATAATCCTCTTTCAAGTGCTTAACCTCATTAGTATCTGCTGTTAAATGTTGAGTGGAATTTTTATATTTTTTAAACTCAGGTATCAAATAGTTATTAATATCCTGCTGAAGTGCACGAAATTCTTTTTTATTTTTATCAGTGGTATCAGTTTTACTTAAATTATCTAACTCTTTTAATGGTATTTTATCCATAACTTTTTCTACACTGTGTTGTTTTTGATGAATTTCTTTATATTGACGTTCAAATTGTTTAATATCTCTTTTTGATTCATTTCCACAAGCGGATACAACTATGGTTAAAATGATAACTGTTATGATAAATAGTAGTTTTTTCATATTTGCACTCCTTATCACTAAACATTATACATAAACGTATTTATTATGAAAATGAATTGTGTTATAGTATGTCAGACTTTATTGTATATATTATTTTTATAAATGAGGAGTATTTCATGTACGCTAATGTCCAACCTTTTATTAAAAATGAATCTGTGAAACAATTTACATATGAATATAACAAAGTGAAAGACGTATTGTTTACTATTTTAGATTCTCCTATTAAATACACTCAGCATATCGGTGGTACCTGTCATTTTAATTATCAAACTGAGCCCATTTTAGATATACTTGTTGGTGTAAATAACTTGCACGATATTACTTCACTAGATGAAAAGCGCCTAAATTATGCTGGTTTTTATCGTTTGCACCATTCTTACAAGAAAAAAGTTGTCATGGCACGTTTTAATAATTTAAGTGAATTAAAACAAGAAGTAAGATTACATATTATTCAAATGGAAACTTCTCTTTTCAAACAATATCAAACAGTCAATCATTTACTACACAACGATAAAGCAATAGCAGAATGGTTTGCAAGTAAGAAAAATGAAATTGTGCAACATGCTAAAAAGATACGTGAATATGAGTCTCAAAAACAAAATTTGTTTGAGAAATTATATAAGGAATCTAATTTGTTATCGTAAAAACTCATAAAGTACGACATAACCATTTTATATTTATAATCAATTCATATATCCAAATTTCGCAAATAACTTTTATAATTGATATAATAATGTTGATATTAAGAAGATGAGAAAGGATGTTCAAAACATTGAATAAAAATGACATCTTACGCGGATTAGAGTCAATTCTTCCTAAAGATATTATTAAAGTGGATGAACCTCTCAAGCGTTATACATATACAGAAACAGGAGGAGAGGCAGATTTTTATTTATCCCCTACCAAAAATGAAGAAGTCCAAGCCATCGTAAAGTTTGCCCATGAGAACAGTATACCGGTAACTTATTTAGGAAATGGGTCTAACATTATCATTCGAGAAGGTGGAATTCGAGGAATCGTCCTCAGCTTATTATCTCTCAATCATATTGAAACCTCTGATGATGCAATTATAGCAGGTAGTGGTGCAGCAATTATTGACGTTTCAAATGTTGCACGTGACCATGTATTAACCGGTTTAGAATTTGCATGCGGTATCCCTGGGTCAATTGGTGGCGCCGTATTCATGAATGCTGGTGCTTATGGCGGAGAAGTTAAAGACTGTATTGACTATGCATTATGTGTCAATGAAAAAGGTGATTTATTAAAGCTCACTACAGCTGAACTGGAATTAGACTATAGAAATAGTGTGGTACAACAAAAACATTTAGTTGTATTAGAGGCTGCTTTCACCTTAGAACCAGGTAAATTAGATGAAATTCAGGCCAAAATGGATGATCTTACTGAAAGACGTGAATCTAAACAACCGCTTGAATTCCCTTCTTGCGGAAGTGTTTTCCAAAGACCACCGGGTCATTTTGCAGGTAAACTCATTCAAGATTCTAATTTACAGGGCTATCGAATCGGTGGCGTTGAAGTTTCAACTAAGCATGCGGGATTCATGGTTAATGTAGACAACGGTACAGCAACTGATTATGAAGCACTTATACATCACGTACAAAAAATAGTTAAAGAAAAATTCGATGTTGAATTGAATACTGAGGTACGTATTATAGGTGATCATCCCACAGATTAATTCTTCAAGGAGGACACATCATTGGCAAAGGTTTATGGATCACTCATAGATAATGAAACACGATGTACACATTATTATTCATCTTTAGATGTTATTGCCATTAAATTTAAATGTTGCAACAAATATTATCCGTGTTATAAATGTCATAATGAACACGTATCTCATACAATTGAAAGATGGGCTGAAAATGAGTTTGATGAAAAAGCTATTATGTGTGGTGTTTGTAAACATGAGATGCGTATTCGTGACTATATGATGGTAGAAATGTGTCCTCGTTGTAAAGCGCATTTTAACAGTCGTTGTAAATTTCATTATCATTTATATTTTGAAGTATAAATAACTTGTTACAAAGTTTTTGAAATATTTGAGCTCCTAAAGTGAATTTTATTTAAAAATTCGCTTTAGGAGCTCTTCTTATATCAACATTCTATTCATGCATTTAAAGTTTTCTTCTTATACCTCGGTTGATTTTCTCTTATTATAAGATTATTTTTCAACTTTCTCTACTACTTCATTTAATTCATCAATTTGTTTGATAGTTGTCGTTGAAGATCCTGAAGAGAAATACCATAGTTTTGGATCTAATTCGTAAATATGATTACTTTTTACTGCTTTTACATTTTTTATAACTTTGTTTTTTAAAACTTGATTTGTTGTTGCTTTACCACCTACAACTGAACCACGATCCATAGCTAAAATAACATCTGGATTCTGCTTGTTAATATATTCATTATTTATATTTTGACCATGCGGGCTTTTGCTAACCTTTTTGTCTGCAGGTTTAAATCCTAATGTATCAAACACTAAACCACCAAATCTTCCTCCTGGTCCAAACGTTGATAGTTCACCTTCGTTAACCAATAAATACATTACTTTCTTATTAAAGTCTTTAGTTTTATCTTTCATATCAGATATTTTTCTATCTAAATCTTTATTAATTTTTTTAGCTTTATCTTCTTTATCGTAGATTTTCCCTAAATTTTCTGTATTTTTTTTCATATCTTTAATTAAGTTGTCATCACTTGTACCTACATATACAACTTTAGCTTTTGATGCAGCTTTTTTAAATTCATCTAAATTTTTCTGATTAGCTGTTCTTCCTGAAATAAAAATCACATCTGGTTTAGCTGATGCAACTTTATCAAAGTTCACTTCTTTTAAATTTCCAGTATTAATATACTTATCATCTTTAAATTCATCTAAAAATTTAGGTAAAGATTGGTTATTTTCACCTTTAGGTAAACCTTTTACTTTATCAGCCACACCTAATTCTTTCAACACATCAAGCGCTCCATAATCTAATACAACGGCATTTTTAGGATTCTTTGGTACTTCGACAGTATTAGAGATTTTTTTCTTATCACTGCCATTATTTTCTTTACCACTTGCTTCAAAACTATTTTTGATGGTTACAGTTTCTTTAGAATCACTATTTTTCTTTTTCGAAGTTGAATTATTATTCGAACTATTACTACAAGCCGTTAAAACTAAAACTAGAGACAATAATAAAAATAAGACTGTTTTTTTCATATGTGCAACTCCCTAATCAAATTTATAATTTCTTTTCGTATGGATAACCTCTTTTACTATGCGTCTCAATTTTAATCATTAAACTGAGTCAAAAGTAGTTTCATCATAATATAGACAAATACGTTGTCCCCTTATCTCCTCTATACGTACTTCCATTTCATATAAACTTTTTAAAATGTCAGACTGAATAACATTATCTTTATCATCAGCTTTAACTAGCTCACCTTGTTTAAGCGCAATGATGTCGTCTGAATAACAAGAAGCAAAGTTGATATCATGTAATACGATAATGATTGTTTTATTTAACTGACGACATAAATCTCGTAACGTTTGCATAATCTGTACTGAATGTTTCATATCTAAATTATTTAAAGGCTCGTCTAATAATATATAATCAGTATCTTGTGCTATAGTCATAGCAATATATGCACGTTGTCGCTGACCTCCAGATAGTGTTTTAATATTACGATGTTTAATTTCATTAAGCTGTAATAAGTCAAGAGCATATTCCACTTTGTCATAGTCTTCTTGCTTCATTCGACCTTTTGAATATGGAAAACGACCAAATTTAACTAGTTGCTCGATAGTTATGTTCATATCAGTGTGATTAGATTGTTTTAAAATACTTAATTTTTTAGCTAAATCGTCAGTTTTATATTCTGAAATTTCTTTGTCTTCAATCAAAATTGAACCGTTCTCATAACTAAATAAGCGACTGATAGCAGATAATAATGTACTCTTACCAGCACCGTTAGGACCTATGAGTGAAGTCAATTTTCCCTTTTTAATATCTACGCTAATATCTTTTAAAATAGGTTTATTGTCTATCGTTTTATCTAAATTTCGAATTTGAATCAATTTGCATTTCTCCTTTTGACAAGCAAATATATGAAGTAACTTCCACCAACTAAATCTACTATCAAACTGAATTCAGTTGTTGCTTCGAATAGATTTTCAACTACCCATTGCGCTATAAATAAACTAATCCAGCTGAATAATATTGTTGCCGGTAAAATAAATTTGTGTTCATAGGTCTTCATAAATTCGTGTGCTAAGTTGACAGTTAATAAGCCAAGAAATGTTACAGGACCTATTAATGCAGTAGATATAGAGACGAGTAAAGCAACCAAAATAAGAAACATACGCGTCATATTCTCATAAGAAACACCTAGATTAATTGCTTGTGCTCTACCTAACAAAAGAACATCTAAATATGGTCGAAGTATTATTGTAACAATTATTAATATAACTAATAATATGCCTGAAACAGTTACTAATTTAGAATTTGATGCTTCAAAGCTAGCAAACATAACATTTTGAACTGCTAAAAAAGATTCAGGATTCATTATAAGTTGGAGAAAACTTGTAATACTACGGAAGAAAGTTCCTAATATTACACCAACTAGTAATATGAAATAGACTGAAAAGTGACCTAGTTTAAATATAACTTGAAATAATAGCAATGAAAAAAACACCATTGCGATCAAAGTGATTAAAAAATTAAGGTAGATATTTGTAACAACAGTTGCTTGTTCACCTAAAATAAAAATAGGTAAGACTTTGACAAATAAATACACAGAATCAAGTCCCATAATAGAAGGAGTTAATAATCTATTTGTAGTAATAGATTGGAAAATAACTACGGACGTTCCTATCGATGCTCCTACTAATAATATAAGAATAAATTTTTTGAAACGGCTTTGGAATTGATATTCAAATATATCAAAATCTAAACCTACCAATAAATAAAAAATTGCCATACAAATTGCCATAACGACCAGTATACTTATTTTTTTATTAGCGCTCATTTGCATAATTTTTCCTACCTTTCATTAGCAAGATTAGGAAAATAATTGTGCCAAATACACCTATCGTCAATCCAATATTAATTTCGTAAGGGTAAACAATTATTCTACCAATAATATCAGCAATTAAAACAAAAATTGCACCGAGCATAAGCGTGTGTGGTAAAGCATTTTTCAAATGATCGCCTCTATAGATAGATATGATATTCGGTACGATTAAACCTAAAAATGGTAATGTTCCAACAGTAACAACAACTAATGCTGTTAGCGTTGCTGTTATGAATAATGCTATTTTAATGATTTTTTCATAACTTACACCTAAATTATGACTAAAGTCTTTTCCCATACCTGCAATAGTAAAATGATTTGCAAATACAAATGCCAAAATAAGTAATGGTATTGTGAGATACAACACCTCAAAACGACCACTCGTTATAACTGCAAAGTTACCAGTTAACCAGTTTCCAATGCTTTGTAAAGCATTGGTTCTCAACGCTACAAATGTAGTAAAACTGGATAAAATACCACCAATCATAATGCCTAAAAGTGGAACAAAGATTACATCTTTTACACGGATAAGATTAATTAATTGGACAAATAAAAACGTTCCAACAATACTTAGAACAACAGCAAATAATAATTTGATTAAAATGTGACCATTAGGAAAGAACAACAATGACATTAAAATACCTAATTTTGCCCACTCCATAGTACCAGCAGTCGTTGGGCTTACAAATTTATTTTGCATCATCTGTTGCATAATTAATCCTGATAAAGCTAGTGAACTACCCGAAAGTAGAATACTAACTGTTCTGGGAATTCGACTCGAAAACAAAATGTTTATTTGTTCATCACTTAAATGGAAAATATCTATTAGAGAGAGCTGACTCACCCCTATAAATAAAGAGACAATAGTTAAAATCACTAATAAAATAAATAAGGTATAACCTTTAAAAATAAATTTCATTAGTTAATCTCCTTGCTAAATATTAAAGATGTATAAGGTCAATATACGAAAGTAATGATAATGATAATGATTATCATTAACATCAATATTATAGACTCTATTTTCTTTTTTCAATAGTTTTTTCATATTTTTTGGGAATTTTATAAATGTTTTATCCAGCAGTAATAATACATCAAAATATTTTATAATACCAACTTTCATAAAAAAAGAGATTCCTACTAATTTTAATAGAAATCTCTTTAAAAGTACTATATTAATTATCAAAAACAAAGTCTTCATCACGTAGAGGCTCAACATTTAAAGCCAATGTATAGCCATCACCTTTAACAGAGAAGAAATCGTGGTTCTTTGTAGATGTATCTAGTGCATTTTCAATAATAGGGTTAAACTCTCTCTCTTCGAAATATGGTTCAAAACCTAAATTCGATAATGCTTTATTTCCATTATATCGAACATAATTTAATACATCTTCAGCAAGACCAATATCATCATATAATAAATGTGTATATGAAACTTCATTATCATAAAGTTCATTTAATAATTTGTACATTTCTTGATCAGCTTTTTGTTTCTCACTTTCAGATAACTCATTACGTAGACTTTGTGCATCTAAACCTGTGAACACTCCATGTATAGATTCATCTAAAAGTATCTTACGTATAATTTCACCTGACGTAGTCATTTTTCCTTGTCCTGCGAGATATAATGGATAATAGAAGCCAGAATAGAATAGAAATGTTTCTAAGAATACACTAGAAACACGAGCAATATATTGATCGTAAATCGATGCTTCTTTACCCCAAAGTTTGTGGTAATTTTCTACAATTTTATCTGATTTATATTTTAAATGTGGCTCTTCAATAACCCAAGTATCCAATAAATAGTTGGTTTCACTAGATGGTAATAATGTAGTGAAGATATGAGAATAACTTTTCGCATGGATTTGTTCCATCATAGCCATAAATGAATAAACAGCTTTCTTTCTTAAATCAGTAGTATGAAGCATGATTAATGGCATACCATCATCAGCTTGATGTGTATCTAAACCTGTTAAACCTGCAAGCGCTTTTTTAAAAGTATTTTTCTCAGAATCTGTTAATGTTTTCCAACTTGCTATATCTTTTGATACTTTAAATTCTGTTTCCACCCACATTTGTGAGATATTTTGACGCCAGAACATATTAGTCATATCTTCTTGGGTGTTCCAATTTACCGCCTTCATTAAAATCCTCCTGTCATATTTATGTATAAAATAAAGAGTTTTGAACCAATGTAAATCTATAATTTAAAGAAATACATCAATTCATCACTCTACTCTAAAATCTTTACAACTTAATCAATTAAATCGCACAACTTGTACATTCTTCCACACTTAATAATTTATTACGTGTATAGTATAAAGATTTAAGGCCTTTATGGTGTGCATATACATATAATCTTGAAAGTTCACGTGTTGAAATTTCTGAATTAACATAAAGTATCGTTGAAATACCTTGGTCTACGTGAGTTTGAATTGTAGCTACTAAGTCAATAAGTTTCATTTGGTCAGTATTAAATGCTGATTTGTAGTACCACATTGTTTCTGGTGATAAAAATGGCATTGGATAAAATGTTTCCGCATTTCCATACGTACGACGTTCAATTTGGTCAACAATAGGCATAACAGAACTTGTCGCATTTTGAACATAAGAAATACTTTGAGTCGGAGCAATAGCTAATCTATAAGCGTGATAAAGTCCATATTGTTCTACTTTATTTTGCAATTCTTTCCAATCATTTGAAGTAGGTATATCGATACCATCAAAAAGTTGGCGAACCTTTTCAAATTTTGGTTCAAATTCTTGAGATGTATAGAATTCAAAATATTTACCATTTGCATAGTCTGATTGCTCAAAGTCTTGATACTTTTCTCCACGCTCTTTTGCAATTTCCATTGAACGTTCGATGGAATAATAGTTCATAATCATAAAGAATATATTAGCAAAGTCTTTTGCTTCTTCAGATTCATAGCCAATTTTATTTTTAGCTAGATAACCATGTAAGTTCATTACTCCTAGTCCAACAGAATGTAGTTCACTATTCGCTTTTTTTACACCTGGTGCATTTTGAATATTTGCTTCATCACTTACAACTGTAAGAGCATCCATACCTGTGAACACAGAATCTCTGAATTTACCTGATTCCATAACATTCACTATATTCAATGAGCCTAAGTTACATGAAATATCTCTTTTAATTTCATCTTCAATTCCATAGTCGTTAATTACTGATGTCTCTTGTAATTGGAAAATTTCAGTACATAAATTACTCATTTTAATTTGCCCAATATTTGAATTCGCATGTACTTTGTTTGCATTATCTTTAAACATAAGATATGGATAACCAGACTGTAATTGTGTTTGTGCAATCATATTTAACATTTCACGTGCGTCTTTTTTCTTTTTATCGATATTAGGGTTTGCAACCATATCGTCGTAATACTTTTCTAAATCAATATCATCTAAAGTCACACCGTATTCTTGTTTAACTGTATGAGGTGCAAACATATAGAAATCTTTACCCTCTTTAGCCAAATCAAAGAATTTAGAAGGTACAATAAGACCAGTCGAAATAGTAGATAAACGTAAATCTTCATCTGCATTCACTTTCTTAGTATCTAAAAACTCTTCAACATCGTAATGGAAAATATTTAAGTACACTGCCCCAGCGCCAGGACGTTGTCCTAATTGATCTGCATAACTAAATCCACCTTCAAGTGCCTTAGCAACAGGTAAAACACCTTTAGCTACACCTTTAATTCCTTTAATTGCTTCTCCACGTGCACGAAGTTTCGATAAATTAATGGCCACACCACCACCAATTTTACTAAGTTGTTTTGCAGTTGAATCAATGAAATTGATAGAATTTAAGCTATCGTCTACTTCTAATAAGAAACATGAAACAAGTTCTCCACGTCTTGCTCTACCTGCATTCAAGAATGTTGGTGTCGCCGGTTGATAACGTTGTTCCACCATTGCAGAAATAAATTGTTTTGCTTGTTTAACATTACCATTCGCTAAATAAAGTGCAACGATTGCGACGTGCTGATTATAATCCTCAAGAAACTTAGTTTTATCATTCGTTTTTAAAGCGTAATCCTTATAAAACTTACTTGCCGACATATAACTAGCAAATTGGAAGTGAATTGATTTTGCGTATTCAGTAATTTCAATTAATTCTGCTTCGCTATATTTTTCGAAAACATTAAAATAAAAATTATTATCAACAAGATAATGAAGTCTTTCGATTTCATCATCAAAAGAAATCATTTTATCATGGATTTCTTCAAGATACACTTTCAATGCTTCTTGATCTTTCTCTAAATCAAAGAAACCATTGTCTTTTCTCTTGGTCACTTCATTATTTAATTCAATATGATTGTATTTCTTTTCTTCCATGGTTTTCATTGAAATTGCCCACCTTATCCTTAAATTCAATAATGTCTTTATTTGTCCCTTGTACTTCAAACTTCATCATTAATGGAACTTTATATTCCTCAGAAATTGTATGGCCAGCTTTAGCGAAATTTTGTCCCCAATTTCGATTTCCACTCGCAGCAACAGCTTGTAACTGAGTATGATTTACATTTAAAAAAGATTGAACCGGCTGCGGCACCTCTCCAAATCCAATAGTGCCAGTAACTAAAATGTAGGGTTCATTAACTGATTCGTTACAATTATCTTGAGTAATTTCAAATGTATCTTTAATACCAGCACGACTAATAAATCGTCTAACATTACCAGAAAATGAATAATATACTACTTTCATTGAATCACCTTCTTTCGTCAACCATTGATTCAGCCAAAAGTAGATTAGAAATGATTAAATATCTTTAATATAATTTAAATCATCTACTTATAAAAACAGTTGAAAATAGTTACTTTTACGTAAAATTTTTTCAATCTGTAAATAGCCTTTAAAATATATAAATAACCACAATATATAGTGGTTAAAACTTAAATTTGCACTACATGATAAATTATCTTTTTAGTAGGGTTTTACTATAATTGCAATATTTTCGAGATAAAAGTAGTGTCAAATTGCATTAAAATGATTAAATTCTACAACGTTAAATTCTCAGCTAAACACTATATATAGTGTTTGCATTTCTAATTTGATACTATATTCTGTGTTTCATTATACATAACTCATATCACTAATGAAAGTTAAAAATTGATGGCAGAAACAACCTATCATTTGGAAAGTGCATCACTACGAGATTAGTGTCATTATTTTAAAATAAAAAAATTTTTTTGAGTGTCTTTACTTGCTTTTCTATTGAAATTAGACATATAGGGTTAAAAGAATAGTTACGTAAATTTCTACAATAACAGATATAAATTACATTTTTAAAAACATGATTCTAGCTTTTTATTAAATTGCGCATAAGAAATAACAATCTTTAAAAGCGAACATTTGTTCGTTTTTTATTATAGCTCGTTTCCATTGAATTATCAAGAACTTATGCATAGTTAGATTTTATATGCTAATATAATGTCGTTAATCATATAGTATTGAGGCGATGATATTGAATTCAAAAGTTAAAGGTATTATTGCTATATTGATTTCAGCTGTGGGTTTTAGTTTTATGTCAGTCTTTTTTAGATTGGCCGGTGATTTACCAGTCTTTCAAAAATCTCTAGCTAGAAATTTTGTAGCCATGTTTATACCATTATTTTTTATTTATAAATATAGGCAACCTATGTTTGGAAAATTAAGTAGTCAACCCCTACTCATCTCACGTTCAACACTTGGGTTAATTGGTGTCTTACTTAATATCTACGCAATTGATCACATGGTATTAAGTGATGCTGATACATTAATGAAATTAAATCCTTTTTGGACAATTGTTCTTAGTTTAATTTTTTTACATGAAAAGGTACGAAAATATCAAATCACGGCGATGATTATTGCTATAATAGGGATGCTATTAATTGTTAAACCAGAATTTTCATCATCAGTTATTCCTTCAATAGCAGGATTACTATCCGGTATTTTTGCAGCTTCTGCCTACACATGTGTTAGAGCACTCAGCACTCGTGAAAAACCTTATACGATAGTGTTTTATTTTTCATTATTCTCAGTTGTAGTTCTTATACCTTTTTCAATATTTACTTATACACCTATGACAACAATTCAAATTCTTTTCTTACTCGGCGCTGGATTATCAGCAGCTGTGGGACAAATTGGTATAACATTGGCTTATAGTTTTGCTCCAGCAAAAGATATCTCCATCTTCACATATGCGTCTATAATATTTACTGCATTATTTGGATTTATTCTGTTTGGAGAATCACCTGATATGTTTGCAACAGTAGGATATATTGTCATTATCGGAGCAAGTTACTATATGTTTGATAAAGCAAGACGTGAAACAACTATAAATCAAAATAATTAAAGGAGCTAGAAAATTGACACAAGGACGTCAAAAAGATGAATTAAAAGATATTACTTTATTAGGCAATCAAAATAACACTTATGAATTTGATTATAGACCGGAAGTTTTAGAAACTTTTGATAATAAGCATCAAGGTCGTGATTATTTTGTTAAGTTTAATTGTCCTGAATTCACATCACTATGCCCTATTACGGGTCAACCAGATTTTGCGACAATTTATATCTCGTATATCCCTAATATCAAGATGGTGGAATCTAAATCATTAAAGTTATATTTATTTAGTTTTAGAAACCACGGAGATTTTCACGAAGATTGTATGAATATTATTATGAATGATTTAATTAATTTAATGGACCCACATTATATTGAAGTTTGGGGTAAATTTACTCCGAGAGGTGGCATTTCCATAGATCCTTACACGAATTATGGTCGTCCTGATACAAAATATGAAAAAATGGCTGAACATCGATTAATGAATCATGACATGTATCCAGAAAAAATAGATAATCGTTAATATATATTTTATAAAAATCTCTACTGTTATATTTGATGGTAGAGATTTTTTGTTGCACTTTGCTGCATTAAAGCGTATTTTATATATAGCGCGTCATTGAATAAATATAGTAATAAAATTATTGAAATTATATCATCGGATTAAATGTTACAGATTATATCAATTGACAGAATTTTCTTTTTTTAAATTTTTTGAAAATTATTGAAATTTTCTTATCACAATAGTAAAATCACCTTAAAACAATTTAATAAGGTGATTTGGGCAAGAAAGGTTGGGATGATTTATGACTTCAAATAAGTCCCATGAAAAAGCAGTTCAAGAAATACCACAACATGGATTCTTCGGGCATCCAAAAGGATTAGGCGTTCTCTTTTTCGTAGAATTTTGGGAGAGATTCAGCTATTACGGAATGAGAGCAATGCTTATTTTTTATATGTATTTTGCACTCCAGGAAAACGGACTTGGAATGGACAAAACAACAGCCATGTCTATCATGTCTGTATATGGATCATTAATTTATATGTCTTCAATTCCAGGTGGCTGGATAGCTGATAGAATTACAGGTACCCGAGGTGCCACATTAATCGGAGCTATATTAATTATTATAGGTCACATATGTTTAAGCCTTCCTTTTGCAATGGTAGGTTTATTCACTTCTATGTTCTTTATTATTGTAGGATCAGGTTTAATGAAACCAAACATTTCAAATATTGTTGGTAGACTCTATCCAGAAAACGACGTACGCATGGATGCTGGATTTGTTATCTTCTATATGTCAGTGAACATGGGTGCACTCGTTTCACCAATTATTTTACAACACTATATTGATATTAGAAATTTCCATGGCGGCTTCTTGATTGCAGCAATAGGGATGGCTCTTGGATTAGTTTGGTACTTACTATTTAACCGAAAAACTTTGGGTAGTATCGGTATGAAACCGACAAACCCATTATCTTCTTCTGAAAAGAAAAAGTACGGAACAATCATCGGAATCGTTGTTATAGCAATAGTATTAATCCTTATGATTGCTTACTTTACGCATACGCTATCATTTAATTTAATCAGTAATACTGTTTTAATTTTAGGTATTGCTTTACCAATCATTTACTTTACAACAATGATTAGAAGTAAAGAAGTTACAGATACTGAAAGATCAAGAGTAAAAGCATTTATTCCGTTATTCATTTTAGGTATGTTATTTTGGTCAATTCAAGAACAAGGATCTAATGTATTAAATATCTATGGTATTGAAAACTCTGATATGAAATTAAATTTATTTGGTTGGAAAACACATTTTGGTGAAGCTATTTTCCAAACCATTAACCCATTATTTATTTTATTATTTGCACCCGTGGTTACTCTTTTATGGCAAAAGCTAGGAAAGAAACAACCTAGCCTACCTATTAAGTTTGCAATTGGTACTATTTTAGCAGGCGCATCCTACATACTTATGGGAGCAATCGGTCATATTTATGGGGATACACAATTCTCAGTTAACTGGGTTATTCTTTCATACGTTATCTGTGTTATTGGTGAGCTTTGTCTCTCTCCAACTGGTAGTAGTGCAGCAGTTAAATTAGCACCTAAGGCATTTAACGCACAAATGATGAGCCTTTGGTTATTAACTAACGCTTCAGCTCAGGCCATTAACGGTACATTAGTTAAATTAATTAAACCACTTGGTCAAACCAATTACTTTATCTTCTTAGGTGTTGTTGCAACCGTGATTACGTTAATTATATTAGCGTTTATTCCTAAGATTTCTAAAGCAATGAAAGGTATTCGTTAATCATTACACTAAAATGTGGATAGAATATAAATCCTAGAAAAATAGCCAGTAAATGAGTTTTTTATAAATTCATTTACTGGCTTTTTATTTATAATACTTTGTATTGTTGGCTTGGTTTCTTAGCGGACAACTTCAGCCTATAGTCTTCAACTTGTCCTGTTCCCTCAAGAGTCT
>NZ_KV831350.1:0-13988 GCF_001837075.1 Staphylococcus sp. HMSC063F05 | reverse complement strand
ATAATTTAATAAATACCAATAAACTAAATTAACGGGGTGTCTTATGTATAAAAATTATCATATGACTAAACATACTCTACCAATGGAAACTTCAGTAATTATCTCCACACATGATATGTCACAATATGTGAATGATATTGTAAAAAAATTCCAGGTACTGAATTCAGACAGCATCGTTGCGCAACATTATAGCATCCCAAAATGATATTAAAAATAATATTATATGTCTACACAAATTTTTACCAACTTAATATTCTTACTCTTAAATTTATGTTATTTTATTTGGAACATCTATCTTTATAGAACACTTAAGTTTCAATACCATAAATTTTAATTTATAATGTAAATCAAACATAAAGGAAAGTTCAAACAATCTAATTACACAAACTATTTATCGAAAGTAGGTATATATTTATGAAACAACCGTATAACCATGGTGTTCTTTTCTATCATGAACATAGCGGTTTGAAAGATATACATAATGGCATAGGAGAAGTTGCAAAATCTCTTAGTTCAATGTGTAAACACCTCTCTCTTCAACTCAGTGAAAATAAAGGCGATATTATTAAATATTGTAAATCTATTAAAAATGAAAATTATAGCTCTGATGTAGACGTTTTATTTATTTTAGGTGGAGATGGTACACTTAATGAACTAGTAAATGGCGTTATGCAGTATCAGTTAAATTTACCAATCGGTGTAATACCAGGTGGTACCTTTAACGATTTTACAAAAACACTTCAACTGCACCCTAATTTTAAAACAGCTAGTGAGCAATTATTAACATCACATGCTGAATCATATGATGTGTTAAAAGTGAACGACTTATATGTACTTAATTTCGTTGGACTTGGCTTAATAGTACAAAATGCAGAGAATGTTCAAGATGGTTCTAAAGATATATTCGGTAAATTCAGCTATATTGGATCAACCGTTAAAACGTTATTAAATCCTGTTAAATTTGATTTCTCATTGACTGTTGATGGTGAAACAAAAGAAGGCAATACTTCGATGATGTTAATAGCAAACGGTCCCAATATAGGTGGTGGAGAAATTCCGCTAACCGATTTATCGCCACAAGATGGAAGAGCAAACACATTTGTATTTAATGATCAAACACTAAATATATTGAATGATATATTAAAAAAACGTGATAGTATGAATTGGAACGAAATCACACAAGGTATTGATCACATATCAGGTAAGCACATCACACTCTCAACAAACCCTAGTATGAAAGTGGATATTGATGGCGAAATTAATTTAGAAACACCAATTGAGATTCAAGTATTACCCAAAGCGATACAACTTCTTACTGCAACTGAACAAAATAATTAATATAAATTTCACTTATTCTTTATCAATTTATTTTTAAAGCATGAGCTACTGAGACATAAATGATTGTCTCAGTTTTTTATTTTATAAACTGATAACATCGTTAGTCGGGTGAGACGATAATTTCATTACAACACCCCTCATTATTTTTAGTAAGAATACTTACAATAATTTTTTTAAAATTTACTTCTTTTAAAAATAGATTTTTTTAACTACCAAATACGTCTTGTTCCCATTGCATCAAGTCTTACACCTCAACCCCGACTAAATATATAGGTTAAAAATGTGTTCATATAAACATCACAATTGACTCTTTAATAGTCTGTATTTTCTTTTAATTTGGAAAGAGCTGTACTATAATGTTTGTGAATTATTTCACAATATCTAAGGAGTGGTTGTATATGTTATCTGTAACTAAAAAAAATACATATGAATCAAACAAAGATGAAGTCACACAAATGATTGATTCATTAGCAGAAAAAGGACAAGAAGCTCTAAAAGAACTATCTAAAAAATCACAACATGAGATTAATGACATTGTACATCAGATGAGCATGGCTGCTGTTGATCAGCATATGCATTTAGCTAAACTAGCTTACGACGAAACAGGTAGAGGTATTTATGAAGACAAAGCTATCAAAAATTTATATGCCTCAGAGTACATATGGAATTCAATCAAAGACAATAAAACAGTAGGTATCATAGGTGAAGATAAACAAAAAGGATTAACGTATGTAGCTGAACCTATAGGCGTGATTTGTGGAGTGACACCAACGACCAACCCTACATCTACAACTATTTTCAAAGCAATGATTGCTATTAAAACAGGTAATCCAATTATTTTCGCATTTCATCCAAGTGCACAACAATCATCAAAATATGCTGCTAAAGTCATTTTAGAAGCTGCAACAAAAGCAGGTGCTCCTAAAGATTGTATTCAATGGATAGAAGTGCCATCAATTGAGGCAACTAAACAATTAATGAATCATAAAGATATTGCTTTAGTTCTAGCGACTGGAGGCTCTGGAATGGTAAAGTCCGCATATTCGACAGGTAAACCTGCATTAGGAGTCGGTCCAGGTAATGTTCCTACTTATATTGAAAAAACTGCTCATATCAAACGTGCTGTTAATGATATCATTGGTTCTAAAACTTTTGATAATGGTATGATTTGTGCTTCTGAACAAGTCATGGTTGTTGATAAAGAAGTATACACTGACGTCGTTAAAGAATTCAAATTACACCAAACATATTTTGTTAATAAAAATGAACTACAACAATTAGAAGATGCCATCATGAATGAAGATAAAACTGCAGTTAAACCTGATATAGTTGGTAAATCTGCTGTAGATATAGCGAAATTGTCAGGAATTAGTGTTCCAGAAAAAACAAAATTATTAGTCGCAGAAATTGATGGAATTGGAAAAGATTATCCTTTATCACGTGAAAAATTATCACCTGTACTCGCAATGGTAACTGCAAAATCAACAGGACATGCACTACAAATTTGTGAAGACATATTAAAATTTGGTGGTTTAGGTCACACTGCTGTAATTCACACCGAGGATAGTCAATTACAACAAAAATTCGGTCTAAAAATGAAAGCTTGCCGTGTATTGGTAAATACACCTTCTGCTGTCGGAGGAATTGGAAATATGTATAATGAACTCATTCCTTCACTCACGTTAGGTTGTGGTTCATATGGTAGAAATTCTATTTCTCATAATGTAAGCGCAGTAGACTTATTAAATATTAAAACAATAGCAAAACGTCGTAATAATATGCAATGGTTTAAACTCCCACCTAAAGTTTATTTTGAAGAAAATTCAGTTATGTATTTGACAGAGATGGATAATGTTGAACGTGTAATGATAGTTTGTGATCCAGGAATGGTTAATATTGGTTATACTGATATAGTTGAACAAGTGCTGAGACGCCGAGAAAACCAACCACAAATCAAAGTGTTTAACGAAGTTGAACCTAATCCATCAACTCATACAGTCTATAAGGGGTTAGAAATGTTTATAAATTTCCAACCTGATACTATTATTGCACTCGGTGGCGGTTCGGCAATGGATGCAGCCAAAGCAATATGGATGTTCTTTGAGCATCCAGAAACTTCATTTTTTGGGGCAAAACAAAAGTTCTTAGATATTCGTAAACGTACTTATAAAATTACCAAACCTAAAAACGCAAAATTTATATGTATACCAACGACATCAGGAACTGGTTCTGAAGTGACACCTTTTGCAGTAATTACTGATAGCGAGACACACGTTAAGTATCCACTAGCAGATTATGCGTTAACTCCCGATATTGCTATCGTCGATCCACAATTCGTATTAAGTGTACCTAAAGATGTTGCCGCAGATACAGGAATGGATGTTTTGACACATGCCATTGAATCTTACGTCTCTGTCATGGCTTCAGATTATACAAGAGGCTTAAGCTTACAAGCAATAAAGCTAACTTTTGATTATCTAAAATCATCAGTTCAAGAAAATGACAAACACTCACGAGAAAAAATGCATAATGCTTCAACAATGGCCGGTATGGCATTTGCCAATGCTTTTTTAGGAATTTCTCATTCTATCGCACATAAAATTGGTGGTGAATATGGTATTCCCCACGGCAGAACAAATGCTATTTTATTACCACATGTCATTCGCTATAATGCCAAAGATCCACAAAAACATGCACTGTTTCCTAAATATGATTTCTTTAGAGCAGATACTGACTATGCTGACATTGCAAAATTTTTAGGACTCAAAGGTAATACAACTGAAGAATTAGTGGATGCTCTAGCTAATGCGGTGTATGATTTAGGATGTTCAGTTGGTATTGATATGAATTTAAAATCACAAGGCGTAACTGAAGAGCTTCTTCACTCTACTATAGACAGAATGGCTGAATTAGCATTTGAAGATCAATGTACAACTGCTAATCCAAAAGAACCGCTAATTAGTGAACTTAAAGGCATTATCGAAACAGCATATGATTATGAAAGATAACTTTAAAAATGTTTAATAAAAAAGTCATAGGCCATCAAATAAAGTGACCTATGACTTTTATCTTCTCTATTTTTCAATTGAATTAAAATAATTCTTTACATCTCTCCAACCACTTACGCGTTCAAATCTATGTTCATTAACATTATGAGAAGCAGTAAACATAATTGATTTCCCTTCAAAAATTTCCAATTGCTTTGGATTATCATCAATAAGATAATCTGCAAGAATAATATTCTTTCTACCACAAAATACAAAATGTTGCGGATCTAAAAAAGGAAAGTATTCTAATAACCATTCATATTTGTCATGAAAAGAGGTTGGAACATCCATCGCTGCTGTGGCTATGTATATGTCGTAATGCTCATTGAGTTGTTTTACAACTTCTTGAGCATGCGGCATTACATCTAAATTTCTAAAGAATCCAGGTTCTTTTAAAATATCCATGACTAACCCCTCATGCTCGGGTATCATATGTTTTAATTTTTTACCGTTTAATGATTCCATTTTGATATTTAAATCCGCTCGTTCATTGACCGCTTTAACAACAGCACCCAATGTATCAGCAAGCACTTCATCCATATCAATGGCGATTCTCTGTCGCGTCATGCTCTTACACTCCCTGTTCGTGATATACGTGTTTAGTATAGCAAAATTTTTTCCTTCTGTTTAATCTATTTAACTACGATATCACATCTTTTTTAAATCAAAAGTTATCAAAGAGTGTTAGTTTAATACTCAAAATGTTTTAAAACTTCAATCATCTTATTATTTTGTTCTGGTAAACCAATAGTAATTCTAACACCGTTAGGGAATAAACGTGTAATACATCCTACGTTTAACAATGCATCATAAAGTGCTTGACTTCTTGAAGTTTTAACAAAGACAAAATTCGCTTGACTTGGTAAAAAATGCTGACTTTGAGGAATTTGATAAAATTTATCTCGTTCAAAACTATTTTTTTGTGTCACTTCTTTCAAATACTCTTGATCTTCTAAGGCAGCGATTGCTGCATATTCTGAAATTCTAGTAACATTAAATGGTGGACGAATGATATTCCACTTTTCAATGGCGTCTTCAGAGGCTATAACATATCCTACTCTTAATCCAGCTAATCCATATGCCTTAGAAAAAGTACGTAATAAAAAGGCATTGTCAAAATCCTCCTGTAATTTTAGCGTATCTGGAAAATCATCAGCAGTAACGAATTCTACATATGCTTCGTCAATTAATACAGGAATATCACTTGGGACACGTTTTAAGAAATTAAATAATTCATCGTGCGAAAAGTAAGTCCCAGTTGGATTGTTAGGATTGCATAACCAAATTAAAGACGTTTTATTATCAATTTGTTGTAACATACCATCTAAATCAAATCCACCATCTTTGAGAGGCACTTGGATAACATCAGCTGATTCCACAATTGCATTATGATAATATTGTCCGAAAGTAGATTCACTAGTGATAATCTTATCTCCTGGTGATAATACGGCTCTTGATATCATTAGAATAACCTCATCTAAACCCGCACCAAATAAAATACGAGATGCATCAACATTAAGTTGTTGACTTATTGCTTCCCTTAATTTTGGCGATCCAGATTCCGGATAATAATATAATTCATCTAAATGAGATTGAATAGCCGTTTTAACTTTTGGACTTGGACCATATACATTTTCATTTGAAGCAAGTTTATGTAATTCACCTTTAATGCCATACTGTTTTTTTAAAGATTCTGGAGAAAGCCCTGGCGTATATGCTGTTAATTGGTCTAATTGTTTCTTCATACATAAATCACACCTTAAATTGACTGAAATTTTAAAAAACTTAGTACCTATTATAAACAAACTCATACCTTAAAATCAATCACACTTCTAACATTACATTTTAAATTCACTATATCGGTTGAAATAGTTAAATTATAAATAGCTATTCGATGTACCATTTAGACATCGAATAGCTATCAAATCCATCTCGAAACGCACAATTTTATTTTATTAATTTTTCTTTTTCTAAGTATTCTCTTGCTACTTTATAAGGATCCTCTTTCTTCACTGTTACCTTATAGTTCATTTCTTGCATTTCTTCATCTGTGATTCTATTCGCCAATTTATTGAGCGGTTTTTTAACTTCAGGATGGTCTTTTAAATATTTTTCTTTAAATAGCGGTGCTCCTTGGTATGGAGGAAATACATGTTGATCATCTTTTAATACTACCATGTTATATTGTTTTAATTCTGCATCAGTAGAGTATGCGTCTATGAGATTAATATCTCCCTTTTTAACTGCAGTATAACGTAATTTAGGTTCCATAGTTTTAACATTAGAAAGATTAAGATGATACGTTTTTTTAACAGCTTTGTATCCATCTGGTCTATCATTAAATTCCAATGTAAAACCTGGTTTAAGTTTATCTTCTACCTTGCGTAAATCACCTATTGTCTTAATTTGATATTTTTTTGCAAAGTCACGTTTTACAGCTAATGCATACGTATTATTATATTTCATCGGTTTAAGCATTGTCATATCATATTTTTTTTCTAAACTAGACTTTGCTTGTTGATATACATCGTTTTCTTTTTTAGACTTTAAATCTTCTTTCGTTAATTCACCTAATACAGTACCTGTAAATTCTAAATAACCATCAATTTCATCTGACTTAAGCGCATTAAATAAGAATGAGGTTTTACCCATGCCATCTTTGACTTCTACAGTATCATCTGTGTCTTCTTCAATAAGTATTTTATACATATTCGTAATAATTGACGGTTCTGAACCTAGCTTGCCTGCGAATGTGATTTTATCACCTTTTTGCGCTGCCATAGGTATGGCAATAGCTATGATAATCACAATTACAATTGTCCCTAAAGAAATGAGCAATTTTTTATATGATAAACGTTCCATGTATCTTAAAATAAAATCAAAAATAATAGCTAGAAGTGCAGCTGGAATAGCACCTATTAAAATGAGTGCACTATTGTTACGATCAATGCCTAATAATATTAAATCTCCTAGACCACCAGCGCCTATTAAAGCTGCGAGTGTAGCAGTACCAATGATTAATACCATAGCTGTGCGTATTCCTGCCATGATAACAGGCATTGCAATAGGGAGTTCGACTTTGGTCAATCTTCTAAGTGGTTTCATTCCAATGCCTTTAGCCGCTTCAATAAGAGAGGGATCGACCTCCTTAATACCTGTGTATGTATTACGTAGAATAGGAAGTAACGCATATACAACTAAGGCGATAATTGCCGGAAGTCTCCCAATTCCGAAAATTGGTATCATCAAACCAAGTAGTGCCAGTGATGGAATTGTTTGTAGAACAGCTGCAATATTCATGACGATTTCTGAAAGTTTTTTTGTTTTAGTGAGCAAAATTGCAATTGGTACTGCTATAAGAGTTGCAATGAAAAGCGCTATAAAAGAAAGTTGAATGTGTTCAATTATAGTAGAAAATAGCTGCCCTTTTCTATCACTTAATGTCGCAAAGAACTCATTCATGTGTCGCTTCCTCCTTATTAAGAGATAAATAAGTAAACACATCTTCTCTATTTAACAAATATCGACGATGTTGTTCTTTATCGTTGACCACAACTGCATCATAATGAGACAAATCTTCATAAATATTATTTAAGTACAACTCAGCATCTACTTCAGGATAATGAATAACGCTTGCATTGTCATCTACAGACCGATTAATTCCTAAATCTTTAATCTTCACTTGATTCACAATATTATGCGTTGTATCCAAATGACTACCCATGAATTGCTTTACAAAGTCACTTTTAGGTCGCGTTCTAAAACCATCAGGTGTATCAATTTGTTCAACACGCCCTTCATTGAGTAAACAAATTCTGTCACCTAGTTTCATCGCTTCTTGAATATCATGCGTTACAAAAACTATTGTTTTCTTAATTTGAGTTTGCAAATGAATCAAATCGTCCTGCAACTTCTCTCTGCTAATTGGGTCAAGAGCACTAAAAGGCTCATCCATGATAATAACGGGAGGATCTGCAGCTAATGCTCGCACTACACCAACCCTTTGTCGTTGTCCACCCGATAGTTCATCAGGTTTTCTATTTTTAAATTGCTCAGGATTTAAACCTACCATTGTCAATAATTCATCCACACGTAAATCAATATCGTTATCTTTCCACTTTTTCATTTGGGGTACTTGTGCAATGTTTTCTTTGATAGTCATATGAGGAAATAATGCAATTTGTTGTAGTACATATCCAATATCCCAACGCATTTCGTAAACTGGATAATCACTAATTGGTTTATCTTTAAAATATATGTAACCTTCGCTTAAAGGAATTAAACGATTGATCATTTTAAGTGTTGTTGTCTTACCACAACCTGAAGGACCAATTAACACAAAAAATTCTCCTTCTTTAATATTAAAACTTACATTATCTACAGCAATATTATTAGCATATCGCTTTGTGACATTTTTAAATTTAATCACTTTTTCACCTTCATTCCCTCTACAAAATAGTAGACCATTTTAATCTATATTCCCTATTAAATCATTTTTAATTGAAAATTAACATTTATTGTATTTCAAAATTCAAATTAACAAAAAGTATTATGAATACTTAATATCCAACTTCATATAATTAAAAAACGACGAAATCAAAAGATAAGAGATTTCGTCGTTCAATCATTTATATTCTAGTTTTATAGCTTTGTATGGTTTCGATAAACTTAGGACAATAATGCTTTAATTTATAACTACCTACACCATCAATAGCAATCATTTCTTGTTTCGATTCAGGTTTACGCTTAGCAAATTCTTCGAGCGTGTAATCAGAAAATATACTTACAGGTGCTATTCCAAGTTTATCACTTAGCTGTTTACGTACATCAACAAGCTCACGATATAACGCTCTATCCACACCTTCAACAGTGTTGATAAATACCTTCTCTTTAGTTTTTTGTTTGAACGGAGTGGTATAAACCTTGGTATGATTATTTAGTAATTGTTTCACTGATGTATCACACATAAGAATTTCATCATTTTCATTTAAATATCCTTTGAAACGTAGCTCATCAATTAAGTGTGATAACTCAGATGTTGTATAATTTTTCATCAACCCATGTGTCGTTAATTCATTATAATGATGGTGTTTTATATAATCTGTCACTTCTCCACGTAAAACTTGTATAATAACACTATAATTTTCCTGTTGCTTCATTCGAGCAATACAGCTAATAATCATTTTCGCTTCACGAGTCATATCATACGTTTTATTTTCCTGTATACAATTACTACATTGATTGCATTCCTCTAAATTTTCATTGGGTTCAAAATAATGAACAATTGTCGCTTCTAAACACTTTTTCGTTTTGGTATATTGAATCATTTTCGTTAATTTTTCGCCCATTTTATCTTTATAGTCATCATCAGCTTGGGATACAGTAATAAAATACTCATGTAATCCCTTATCTCGTTCACTAAACAAAAGGATACACTCACTTTTTAAACCATCACGTCCCGCGCGTCCAGCTTCCTGATAGTAAGATTCCAAATCTCCAGGCATGTTATAGTGAATGACATAACGTACATTTGATTTATCAATACCCATACCAAATGCATTTGTCGCAATGACAACCTCTACACGATCATACAAGAAATCATTTTGCGCCTCAATTCTCTCTTTATTCGTTAAACCAGCATGATAAATTGTGCTCTTAATTTTTTCACTATTTAGAGCTTCGTGTAATTCTTCTACCTGCTTACGAGTGGAACAATAAATGATTCCTGCCTGTCCTTCATGATTTGCAACATAATCCACAACAAATTTTTGTCGCTGATAAGTCGGATTGACTTTGAAGATTAAATTGCGTCTTTTAGTACTTGTTTTGACAACATCATTTTGTCCAATTGATAACTTAGACATGATATCTTGTTGAACTTCAGCAGTTGCCGTAGCTGTAAGTGCAACTATTGTGAAGTTTTGAGGTAAGGTAAAAACTTTTTGTATGACACTTTGATAACTAGGTCTAAAATCATGTCCCCACTTCGATATACAGTGTGCTTCATCAAAAGCGATAAGGGGTATTTCTATTTTACGTAATAAATTTAGAAAAAAAGTATTTTCAAAGCGCTCTGGAGCTACATATAAAAACTGAATGGCACCACGCTTTATTTGCTCTTCAATCTCTTTTTGTTGTTTATGAGTCAAACTACTATTCAAATATGCAGCTTGAATTCCCATTGCTTGTAGTTGATCAACTTGGTCTTTCATCAAAGAAATAAGTGGACTTATAACAATAGTTGTGCCACCCTGCATTAAACCTGGTACTTGATAGCATATCGATTTACCGCCACCGGTAGGTAGTACCCCCAGTGTATGCTGATGATTTAATATTTTAGTTATAATTTCTTCTTGTCCTGGTCGAAATGACTTATAACCAAAATAATGCGATAAAGTCTCTTGCATGATTACATTCCCCTTATTGTTCTTTAATTTCCTCAAGCTCACTCCATCTCGTGATGTCTGCTTCATAGGTTGCTTCAAGTTGCTCTTTTTCCTCATTAAGTTCTTTGATTCTTGCATAATTATTACTTGCATTAATCATTTCTTGTTCAAGGTCTTCTAAACGCGTTTCAGTCATTTCTATACGCGTCATAATTGTTTCGTATTCTAACTTCTCTTTATAAGATAGTCCTGTTTTCTTTTTTGGTTGATGCTTATGTTTATTTTGTTGTTCAGTTTGTTTAGATAGCATGGCTTGGCGTTCATGTTCCTTTTTAAAAGATTCATAATCTTCAAATGATCCAATAATTTTTTCGATTTTACCATCATGAATAAACCAATATTCTTGTACCACTTTATTTAAGAAATAACGATCATGACTGACCGTAATGACAGAACCACCGAAATCATCAATGTAATCTTCTAAAATCGTAAGTGTTTCAGTATCTAAATCATTAGTCGGTTCATCTAAAAGGAGTACATTAGGTTTATGAACAAGTAAACGCAATAAATACAGACGTTTTTGTTCTCCACCTGAGAGTTTATAAACTTTTTTACCGTGTGTAGCGCTCGGAAATAAAAATCTTTCTAACAATTGTGTAACTGAAATTGAGGTACCATCTTTTTCTTTAGCCATTTCACTTTCTTCTCTTAGGTAGTCAATCACTCTAATATCACGGTCAAGTGTCTCTTCTGTTTGCTTAAAATAAGCTACCTTAACAGTCTGACCGATTTTAAGCTCACCCTCATAGTCCTGATCTTCATTACTTAAAATATTAAGTAATGTTGTTTTTCCCGCTCCATTAGGTCCTACAATACCTATACGTCTACCACTTTGAATAATTTCAGTGACATCTTCAAATAAAACTTTATTATTAATTGATTTTGATAAATTCTTTAATTCATATACTTGTTTACCTAACCTTGAATATGCAAGATTAAGTTCACCCTTATCTTGTGTATGTTGCGTCTTAACGTCTGATTCTAGTTGATTAAATCTATTGATACGTGCCTGTTGTTTAGTAGTTCTTGCCTTTGCTCCTGCTCGCATCCATGCTAACTCTTGTTTATACAATGCTTTTTGTTTTTCTTGTTGTTTTTGTTCTACTAATTCATTTTCTGCACGCATTACTATGTAATCTTCATAATTACCTGGATATGTTTTTAACTTCCCTCTATCCAGTTCAATAATTCGCGTCGATACTTCATTTAAAAAGTAGCGATCATGTGTTACAAATAAAACTGTATGTGGATATTGCTTGACATAATTAATGAGCCAACGGATGGATTCAAAGTCAAGATGGTTCGTCGGTTCATCTAGCAAAAGTAAATCCGGTTGTTCTATTAGAGTTTTAGCCAATACAACTCTTTTTTGTTGACCACCCGAAAGTTCAACTATTTTCTTAGTTGTATCGTGAATCCCTAGTTTAGATAAAATCGTTTTAATTTCTGCAGTATAGTCCCATGCATCCTTTTGATCCATTTCTTCTTGTGCTTCCATCATTTTATTAAAATTAGAGTCACTTTGATCTAACGCATAGCGATTAACTGCTTCTTCATATTTTTTTATAATTCTTAATGTAGGAGTATCCGAACTTAAAACAGCTTCGAACACAGTCATATGGCCATTGAGGTCTTGTTTTTGAGAGGAATAACGAATGCGATATTGATTAGGGTGGGTAATATCTGCAGTAAAATCTTCATCTAGACCACCAATGACTTTTAATAATGTACTTTTACCTGTTCCATTGATACCTACTAATCCAATTCTTTCATGCTCAGATATAGATAGGTTAAGATCATTAAAAATTTCTTTATCTGCATAGGATTTATTTAAATGTTCAATTTTGTATGCTTCCATGCTTATCTTCCTTTTCAAATACTGGAAATTGTCAACTATCGAATTTTCAAAAAAATTTTGTTAAGCTAAATTCAGTTCTATATATTATACACCTTTTTAGATTCAAATGATATAAGGAGACTTAGATATGTCAGATTTATTCCAAAACGCACCACCCTATATTCAGGCGCTTATAGCCGGAATAATCACGTGGTTACTTACTGCTTTGGGTGCGGCAGCAGTTTTTATATTTAAGAAAGTGAATGATAAAGTCTTAAATTCGATGCAAGGTTTTGCAGCTGGAATCATGATAGCAGCAAGTTTTTGGTCATTGTTACAACCCGCAATTGAATCGAGTAAAAATAGTGCTATGCCATGGCTTCCTGCAGCAATAGGTTTTATTCTCGGTGGCGTTTTTATCAGGGTTCTAGATTATATTATTCCCCATATTCACCAAAATGCCCAAGATAAAAACCAACAACAAGAGGGTGTGCCTACCTCTCTTGGAAAAAATGCATTACTTGTGTTAGCTATCACACTTCACAACATACCTGAAGGACTATCTATCGGAGTTGCATTCGGTGGTGTTGTATCTGGCAACAGTCACGCTACATTTTTAGGTGCGATTGGTCTAGCGATAGGTATCGGCATACAGAATATTCCTGAAGGTGCAGCACTATCGATGCCAATCCGTGCTGCAGGTGCAACACGTTGGAAAGCATTTAATTATGGACAAGCTTCAGCAATTGTTGAGCCTATTTTCGCTACTATCGGTGCTGCAGCAATTTTAGTGGTAAATCCTATATTGCCTTATGCATTGGCGTTTGCTGCAGGTGCAATGATTTTCGTTGTTGTTGAAGAACTGATACCTGATTCTCAATCAAGTAACAACACTGATTTGGCAACTTTAAGTCTAATGATTGGTTTTACAATTATGATGATTCTTGACGTTGCACTTGGATAATTCATATCATTTAAAAAAGAATCATGATAAGTTAATTAACTATAGTGCTTTACTTTATCTTTAGCTTTGTAACCCAATCATTTATAGTCAGAGAACTACATTGTTCTTAAAGTTAATCGTAATAAAAATTTGAGGTTCTCTTTTATAGTTAATAAAGCAAATGACTTCAATTAATTCCAATATAAATAAGACATACTTATAAAGTTAAAGGAGTGTCATTGAAAGTTTCAAATTTACCTTATTTGTACAAAAATATATTAAATAAAGTAGTCATTTTTAAAGATATTCTAATTTCAAAATGATTAATAAAGACATTAATATAAAAAACATACTAAGATTAGCTATGAAGAAATCTA
>NZ_KV831349.1:0-3176 GCF_001837075.1 Staphylococcus sp. HMSC063F05 | reverse complement strand
AGGTGTGACCTCCTTGCCATTGTCACCAGACAAATGAATGATTATACATTCAAAACTAGATAGTAAGTAAGATTTTGCGTCGCAAAACGTTTTTTAAAAATTGATTAAGTCTTCGATCGATTAGTATTCGTCAGCTCCACGTGTCACCACGCTTCCACCTCGAACCTATTAACCTCGTCATCTTCGAGGGATCTTATAACCGAAGTTGGGAAATCTCATCTTGAGGGGGGCTTCATGCTTAGATGCTTTCAGCACTTATCCCGTCCATACATAGCTACCCAGCTATGCCGTTGGCACGACAACTGGTACACCAGAGGTATGTCCATCCCGGTCCTCTCGTACTAAGGACAGCTCCTCTCAAATTTCCTACGCCCACGACGGATAGGGACCGAACTGTCTCACGACGTTCTGAACCCAGCTCGCGTACCGCTTTAATGGGCGAACAGCCCAACCCTTGGGACCGACTACAGCCCCAGGATGCGATGAGCCGACATCGAGGTGCCAAACCTCCCCGTCGATGTGAACTCTTGGGGGAGATAAGCCTGTTATCCCCGGGGTAGCTTTTATCCGTTGAGCGATGGCCCTTCCATGCGGAACCACCGGATCACTAAGTCCGTCTTTCGACCCTGCTCGACTTGTAGGTCTCGCAGTCAAGCTCCCTTATGCCTTTACACTCTATGAATGATTTCCAACCATTCTGAGGGAACCTTTGAGCGCCTCCGTTACCTTTTAGGAGGCGACCGCCCCAGTCAAACTGCCCGCCTGACACTGTCTCCCACCACGATAAGTGGTGCGGGTTAGAAAGCCAACACAGCTAGGGTAGTATCCCACCAACGCCTCCACGTAAGCTAGCGCTCACGTTTCAAAGGCTCCTACCTATCCTGTACAAGCTGTGCCGAATTTCAATATCAGGCTACAGTAAAGCTCCACGGGGTCTTTCCGTCCTGTCGCGGGTAACCTGCATCTTCACAGGTACTATGATTTCACCGAGTCTCTCGTTGAGACAGTGCCCAAATCGTTACGCCTTTCGTGCGGGTCGGAACTTACCCGACAAGGAATTTCGCTACCTTAGGACCGTTATAGTTACGGCCGCCGTTTACTGGGGCTTCGATTCGTAGCTTCGCAGAAGCTAACCACTCCTCTTAACCTTCCAGCACCGGGCAGGCGTCAGCCCCTATACATCACCTTACGGTTTAGCAGAGACCTGTGTTTTTGATAAACAGTCGCTTGGGCCTATTCACTGCGGCTCTTCTGGGCGTGAACCCTAAAGAGCACCCCTTCTCCCGAAGTTACGGGGTCATTTTGCCGAGTTCCTTAACGAGAGTTCGCTCGCTCACCTTAGAATTCTCATCTTGACTACCTGTGTCGGTTTGCGGTACGGGCACCTGTTATCTATCTAGAGGCTTTTCTCGGCAGTGTGAAATCAACGACTCGAGGAAACAATTTCCTCTCCCCATCACAGCTCAGCCTTATGAGTGCCGGATTTGCCTAACACTCAGCCTTACTGCTTGGACGTGCACTCCAACAGCACGCTTCGCCTATCCTACTGCGTCCCCCCATCGATTAAAACGATACTAGGTGGTACAGGAATATCAACCTGTTATCCATCGCCTACGCCTGTCGGCCTCAGCTTAGGACCCGACTAACCCAGAGCGGACGAGCCTTCCTCTGGAAACCTTAGTCAATCGGTGGACGGGATTCTCACCCGTCTTTCGCTACTCACACCGGCATTCTCACTTCTAAGCGCTCCACATGTCCTTGCGATCATGCTTCGACGCCCTTAGAACGCTCTCCTACCATTGTCCAAAGGACAATCCACAGCTTCGGTAATATGTTTAGCCCCGGTACATTTTCGGCGCAGTGTCACTCGACTAGTGAGCTATTACGCACTCTTTAAATGATGGCTGCTTCTAAGCCAACATCCTAGTTGTCTGGGCAACGCCACATCCTTTTCCACTTAACATATATTTTGGGACCTTAGCTGGTGGTCTGGGCTGTTTCCCTTTCGAACACGGACCTTATCACCCATGTTCTGACTCCCAAGTTAAATTAATTGGCATTCGGAGTTTGTCTGAATTCGGTAACCCGAGAGGGGCCCCTCGTCCAAACAGTGCTCTACCTCCAATAATCATCACTTGAGGCTAGCCCTAAAGCTATTTCGGAGAGAACCAGCTATCTCCAAGTTCGATTGGAATTTCTCCGCTACCCTCAGTTCATCCGCTCACTTTTCAACGTAAGTCGGTTCGGTCCTCCATTCAGTGTTACCTGAACTTCAACCTGACCAAGGGTAGATCACCTGGTTTCGGGTCTACGACCAAATACTCAACGCCCTATTCAGACTCGCTTTCGCTGCGGCTCCACATTTGCTGCTTAACCTTGCATCAGATCGTAACTCGCCGGTTCATTCTACAAAAGGCACGCCATCACCCATTAACGGGCTCTGACTACTTGTAAGCACACGGTTTCAAGTTCTCTTTCACTCCCCTTCCGGGGTACTTTTCACCTTTCCCTCACGGTACTGGTTCACTATCGGTCACTAGAGAGTATTTAGCCTTAGGAGATGGTCCTCCCAGATTCCGACGGAATTTCACGTGCTCCGTCGTACTCAGGATCCACTCAAGAGAGAATATGTTTTCGACTACAGGATTATTACCTTCTTTGATTCATCTTTCCAGATGATTCGTCTAACATGTTCTTTTGTAACTCCGTATAGAGTGTCCTACAACCCCAACAAGCAAGCTTGTTGGTTTGGGCTCTTCCCGTTTCGCTCGCCGCTACTCAGGGAATCGATTTTTCTTTCTCTTCCTCCGGGTACTAAGATGTTTCAGTTCTCCGGGTCTGCCTTCTGACATGCTATGAATTCACATGTCGATAACATGACATAACTCATGCTGGGTTCCCCCATTCGGAAATCTCTGGATCAACGCTTACTTACAGCTACCCAAAGCATATCGTCGTTAGTAACGTCCTTCATCGGCTTCTAGTGCCAAGGCATCCACCGTGCGCCCTTAATAACTTAATCTATGTTTCCACCATATTTTGAATTGTTATTCAAAATAAATAGCTAAAACTAGTTATTAATCTTGTGAGTGTTCTTTCGAACACTAGCGATTATTTATGAATTCAAGCTTATTTAAAACTCTATTCACTCGGTTTTGCTTGGTAAAATCTTACTT
>NZ_KV831348.1:0-573 GCF_001837075.1 Staphylococcus sp. HMSC063F05 | reverse complement strand
TTGATTTAGGTGTTACGTCATTTTCTTCAGTTGAATTCTCATTATGTATACTATATAGTTGATTTTGTTCAGATGGAATTTCATCTGCATATGCTTCATGTGCTTCAAAGCCTAAAAACATGGCTGATCCTATAACTACTGAACCAACTCCCATTGTAAACTTCCTAATACTAAAAATTTTTTTTTCTTTTTTCATAATTTCCTCCGACTAAATAAATTTTTAAATGTATACAATATCTACTTTACAATGCAAAGTCTTTTAAGTAAATAGTTAATTTATGAGGTTCTATTGTAAAGTTAGAGGAAAAATAAGTAATTATCAATTTAACATATTAATGTCTCTTAACTAATATACGACTAGTTTCGTGACATGGCGAAAAATTATAAATCATTGATTGATTTAATGGTATGATTAAATGACTTAAAAAAGTAGGTGTATTAAAAATTTCTTAACTTATAGTTAAAGTTAATTAGCCCCCTATTGAATAATATTTATAGTTAGAAAGGAATTAATGCTATGTCAATAAAATATATCCATCAAGGTTCTGTTGCAAAGTAAAAAATATAGCTAAC
>NZ_KV831347.1:1023-2102 GCF_001837075.1 Staphylococcus sp. HMSC063F05 | reverse complement strand
TGACTCACTCTCACTCGTTGATGTGGATGCACTTGCTGATGTCGACGTACTCGTTGAGTCTGAAACGCTTGTACTTGTTGAGCCACTTAATGACGTACTTGCGCTATTGGAGTCACTCACGCTCGTTGATGTTGATGCACTTGCTGACGTTGACGCGCTTGTTGAATCTGAAACGCTTGTGCTTGTCGACTCACTTAACGATGTACTTTCACTGTTTGAGTCACTCTCACTTGTTGACGTTGACGCACTGTCTGATGTCGATGTACTTGTTGAGTCTGAAACGCTCGTACTTGTCGAGCCACTTAACGATGTACTTGCACTTGTTGACTCACTCTCTCTTGCTGACTCTGATGCACTTTCTGATGTGGATGTGCTTGCTGATCCTGAAAGACTTGTACTTGTCGAGCCACTTAACGATGTACTTGCGCTATTGGAGTCACTCACGCTCGTTGATGTTGATGCACTTGCTGACGTTGACGCGCTTGTTGAATCTGAAACGCTTGTGCTTGTCGACTCACTTAACGATGTACTTTCACTGTTTGAGTCACTCTCACTTGTTGACGTTGACGCACTGTCGGATGTCGATGTACTTGTTGAATCTGAAACGCTTGTGCTTGTCGATTCACTCAATGACGTACTTTCACTTGTTGATTCACTCTCTCTTGTTGACGTTGATGCGCTTTCTGATGTTGACGCGCTTGTTGAATCTGAAACGCTTGTGCTTGTCGAGTCACTTAAGGACGTACTTGCTCTGTTTGAGTCGCTTACACTCATAGATGTAGATGCACTATCTGATGTTGATGTACTCGTTGAGTCTGAAATGCTTGTACTTGTTGACTCACTTAAGGATGTACTTGCACTGTCCGAGTCGCTCTCACTTGTTGACGTTGATCCACTTTCTGATGTCGATGTGCTCGTTGAGTCTGAAAGACTCGTACTTGTCGAGTCACTTAATGACGTACTTGTACTGTTTGAGGCACTCACACTCGTTGATGTTGATGTACTTGTCGATTCTGAAACGCTCGTACTTGTCGAGTCACTTAACGATGTACTTGCACTGTCCGAGTCGCTCTCACTTG
>NZ_KV831347.1:685-923 GCF_001837075.1 Staphylococcus sp. HMSC063F05 | reverse complement strand
TACTTGTCGATTCACTTAATGACGTACTTGCACTATTCGAGTCACTCACACTCGTTGATGTTGACGCACTTTCTGACGTTGACGCGCTTGTTGAATCTGAAACGCTTGTGCTTACTGATTCACTTGATGACGTACTTGCACTGTCCGAGTCGCTCTCACTTGTTGATGTTGACGCACTGTCTGATGTCGACATACTCGTTGAATCTGAAAGACTCGTACTTGTCGATTCACTTAATGA
>NZ_KV831347.1:0-585 GCF_001837075.1 Staphylococcus sp. HMSC063F05 | reverse complement strand
TTGTACTGTTTGACTCACTCACACTCGTTGATGTGGATGCACTATCTGATGTGGATGTGCTTGTTGATTCTGAATCACTTGTGCTTACTGATTCACTTGATGACGTACTTGCACTGTCCGAGTCGCTCTCACTTGTTGATGCAGATGCACTGTCTGATGTCGATGTACTTGTTGAGTCTGAAACGCTTGTACTTGTTGAGCCACTTAATGACGTACTTGCGCTATTGGAGTCACTCACGCTCGTTGATGTTGATGCACTTGCTGACGTTGACGCGCTTGTTGAATCTGAAACGCTTGTGCTTACTGATTCACTTGATGACGTACTTGCACTGTCCGAGTCACTCACACTCGTTGATGTTGATGCACTGTCTGATGTCGATGTACTCGTTGAATCTGAAAGACTCGTACTTGTCGAGCCACTTAAGGATGTACTTGCTCTTTCCGAGTCGCTCTCACTTGTTGATGCAGATGCACTATCGGATGTTGATGTACTTGTTGAGTCTGAAACGCTTGTACTTAATGAGCCACTTAACGATGTGCTGGCACTGTTTGAGTCACTCACACTCGTTGATGTTGATGCACTGT
>NZ_KV831346.1:0-252 GCF_001837075.1 Staphylococcus sp. HMSC063F05 | reverse complement strand
AATCAAAACCACCCGTATGAACGGGTGGTTTGTTCTACGGCTATAAGCCTTTCTTACTGGCCAGCCCTAAAAGGGCACTGATAGGTCAGCCAACTGCACTACTTTCCCAGCACCCCTAAAGGGGTACTATTTTTTTCGTCTTTTTTTAATTTCTTCTCCTGTAAAGGGATCTAGGTATTCTTCCATTGAAATTTGATCTGCAACGATATCTTCTTGTAATTGATTACGAATGTAATTTTCAATTACCTTTTT
>NZ_KV831345.1:0-356 GCF_001837075.1 Staphylococcus sp. HMSC063F05 | reverse complement strand
AGTAAATAAAGACAATTTCTATTGAAATAATATAAAAATTGTCTTTTTTATGATTTTTTTATAATTTTCAGCTCGTTGAGCTGGTACTTTTCTTATATTAAGTATCATTAGCACAAGTCCTAGTTCTCTTTTGTCTTTATTTATCCCTCGAACGGACTTTCGAGTGAAACTCAAAATAGGCTTCATAATTCCAAAAACAGACTCCACATCAATTTTTCTTTGACTGTAGATGGTTTTTGCTTTTCGTTCTGAAAGCTTTTGATTAATTTGGACATTGAAATATTCCCAACTATAATTCTTCATTTTTTTTTATTTGTTTTTGAATCGATTAATCGTTTTATAAGAAGGCTTTTGAT
>NZ_KV831344.1:0-9823 GCF_001837075.1 Staphylococcus sp. HMSC063F05 | reverse complement strand
ATAGATTTCTTCATAGCTAATCTTAGTATGTTTGCTTTATTGATACCCTACTCTATTCACTAATGATTTGTCCTTTAATGACATATCCATTTCTATTAACATAAAATCTTACATCTTTATTTCCAATTTTATACGTATATTCTTTGCCCCATGCTGATGTAGATGTAGACTTTGGTTCACCGTAATGATTCAATAATTCTTTTTCGCTCACTGACTTACCGTCTAATGAGAAGAAAACACCATTCGCTTTATGATTAGAAACCCCGTAATATGTTTGATCATATACATCTTTATCATTTTTAGCTGATTCGTTTTGAGTAATCTTGTAACCATTAATCTTGAAGTTATCAGCTTTTAAAGATGTTTTAAAATTCTTATCTAGAATAAAGTTACTTTGATGTGCTGTATAACCACTATAATTATAATAAGGTTTCACAGATTCTTGCGCATGTGCTTGAGTGACATTAAATAATCCGGGCGTTACGGAAAAGCCCAAAATTAAACTACTAGCTAAAATAAATTTAGAAACTTTTTTCATAAAAACCCTCCTCATATTTGTCTTACAGGCCATATTATTACATTAATGTTACAATGTTTCAATAACATTACATAAATAAATTTAATTTTACCAATTATCGCACTTTTACATTTACTTGTGCCATATAAAGAGAAATAAATAAAGTTTTTTATATTTATTAATTGCAATACTTTAAATAGTCCAGAAATGCATGAGGTCACGTATCCATTCAATGCTAAAGAGAGACAGAAGTGTCTTTTTAAATAAAGAAATATTAGCTATAGACCATGAATCAATACAATCAGATTAGTGCACAGTTGCTTGAAATTACAACATTTTTTATCATTTATAAAAGGTTTAATACGTCATTTCACAGCCAACGAAAATGAAGAAATTATTGATAAGATATTTCAGAGTCTTATCAATAATGGTGAGATCTCAACTACTTTAATTACTAATACATCATTTCTACGTTTATTGCACAATTCTAATAATTTTTATAAAAAAAGAGCGAAAAACACTTTATTTCCGCTCTTATCAATATCATTAAATTTTTCTTTACTAATCTATTCAAATTTTGCATTAATAAATTTAACTGAAACTGCACCTAAAAGCATCATGATTCCTGCAAGCAGTAGCATCGCAGGCATTGAACTTCCCAATAATGGATACAGTCCAAAACTGACTATAGACGCTACAATTTGTGGTAGACAAATACTTGTATTAAATAAACCTAGATATGCCCCTGAATTTTCTCCATCGATTGCCTCAGTTAATAATGTAAATGGTTGTGTATTCATCGTTAAATTATTAATACCAATCAATACAAAAGAAAAAATGAGTAACCATTGATTATGGATAAAGAATATTGAAATAAGACCTATTCCACCGAAAACCAATCCAAAGCTATACCAAAATTTTCTTTGGGATGGTTTAGATCTTGCAATGACAAAACCAAAAATAACTGAGCTCAAAAATTGTATACAGTATAATACGCCGTACCAATTTCCCGCTGCTTGATATCCGGCTGAAGAAGGGTCTGTCACATTCCAAACATTCTTTGCTATTGCACCTGTTGAATATGTCCAAAGATACATCAATGCAAACCAGTTAAAAAATTGAACTACGCTAATTTGCCAAAATTGTTTAGGGGCTTTTTTTAATAACTGTAATAAGTTTAATTTATTATTTCTATTGTTCTCATTGATTCCATGATAATAATTATACGTTTTAGGCTCATATTCTCTAACGGAGATAACTGTCCATATAGAAGCAATTAATAATACTGCTGCTGCAATATAATAAGCTAATTTTACAGTCATTGGTACTTCACCTTTAGGTGCTACATTACTTATTCCCAACATTGTTAATAAAAATGGTAATACTGTAGCAATAATACCACCTAAATTTGAAAAAATTTGTTGCCAAGACCATGCCATATCTCTTTGTTTTTCGTTTACCATATCGCCAATAATCATTTTGTATGGTTGCATACATGCATTTGAAGTCAAATCCATAAGTAAAGTCATTACCGCACCAAAGGATAAAGCCATGAGTGAAGCATATCCAAATCCAAATGAGCCTGCATTAGGTAATAAGACTAATACGATTGCTCCAATCGGACCAGCTATTAACAGATACGGCATACGACGTCCAAATCTGGTCCAAGTTCTGTCAGAGTAGTATCCAATAAGGGGTTGAACAATCATTCCTACTAAAGGTGGCAAAATAAAAAACCATCCTAAATTATTAGGATTAGCTCCTAACGTTTGGAATATTCTCCCCATCATTGCTGATTGAAGTGCAAAAGCCATATTTACACCAAAGAAACCAAAAGTAATTGAAAAAATAACTGCTTTTTTTAAATAGGGTAGTGTAATATCTTGTTCTAACTTGTTTTCCTTATGTGTTCTATCTGTGTCATTCATTTCTATCTCTCCCATTTATTACTCGATATAGTTAATTAATTCACTGATTAACTACCTATAGCAAACAACAATTCGTTGGAACCGTTTTCAATAATAATTTTAACACTTCACAATTTTTAAGCAAGCTTTAATACCTTTTTTGAATAAATTTTATTTTTAAACTTGAATTTATCGACATCAATATTTTAAAGCAATCAAAGATGAAGAGATTCTTGAGTAAGCTATTTCAGTGTTTTTTAAAGAGTGATACAGATACGACTTTTTTCAAGATATCATTAATCATTACTTATCCAAATGAAATGATATAGTATTGTTGAGAAATGTTTGGTATACGTGAGTTTAAATTCAAATAATAAAAAATCACCTGGAACAAAGCGTAATATTCCTGTAGTTGTTATGATAATTACTATAATCATTTCACCAGTGCGACCATGACAAATTTTAATGTTAATGTACAATTGAAGAATAGACAAAATAGACTGAGTAGACAGTGGACGATTAGTGGATATATTCTTGCTTAAAGAAGTTGGGAAAAGGATTATAAAAAGGACTAAGCGACTCATTACGGTCACTTAGTCCTTTTAGTAGTTAATAACCAAGGGTAGCAATAAATGATTAAAAACTAATAATTACTTTAAATTTTTGTTTTCAATAATCTTTAAATAGCTTTATATATTCTCAAAATTATGTTGCTAATTAAAAAATACCAAATTCAATCACAATAATAATTGTGATGCGCTAGGAATCAAGATATCAACTCCAGATGTCTATAAGATGTGTTTATAATTTTAAATCTTAGCAATAAATACAAACTTTATTCTTTAAATTAATAAACATTGTTAAACAGGAATATTGAAACTTACTTTTGCGTGATTATTCTCATTTTCTAAAATAAGTTCACTATTATATTGTTGAAGCACAATATTAGCAAAATATAGTCCGATACCAGACCCATTTGATTCTTTACCTTTTGTCCCCCATTCTTTGGCAGAATTCAGTTCATCTTCAGTAAATATTCTTCCATCATTGGTTATGGTGAAGTTTAGTAAATGTTCGTTTATAACTTCAAACTTTATAGATATTTGTTTTTCAGCATATTTCAAGGCGTTATTAATTAGATTATCGATGACGTGGTATAGAACTTGATTGTTAATGCTTAAGGTATGATAAGGGAAATCATGATCAACATCAATAATCAGTTCTCTCTCCTTTAATATGTATTGTTGATTATAGCTCTCTTTAATGATTTTTATTACCTTATCAACATGAATTGTATCTGAATGGTTTGGCAATAGGTTGATGTTTTTAATATGTATTTGTAATTGATTATTTATTCTATCAATAGATTGTAACGCAATGTCTGCTTCCTTGTTTATTTTAAAATGTATTTCCTCCTGAGACAGATTAGAACGATTAATCTTTCTTAATAATTCAATATGACCTTGAAGGACGGTTAACGGTGTTTTTAAATCATGTTCTAAAATTTCGAGTTTTCTTTTAAAATTATTTTGAATAGATAATTGATCTTTAATACTATTAGCAAGATAAGTATGTATATGCTCAACTTCTTGAATCACTTTATTGAATTCTGAAATACTCATTTTCTTATATTCAACATCAGTGCGGTTATTTTTTAATCCTTGAATCGTATCATTAAGATAATTAATACTAGTTGTAATGTACTTTTTATAAAAAAATTGTGTGAACACGTAAATGATTAACAAAGGAGTCATAATACTGATACATGCGCTAGTAAAAGAGAAAATGTAATGAGGTTGTTTCCAAAAATTAGTGTATAAAGACTTTCCAAAATTTGAAAATTCTAATACATTAAGCAAAATTTGTAGTAAAAATACTAATCCAACACTGACAACTATAATTGCTATGATAAGACGTGTCATTTTTCTTTTTAAACTTTCTACTCTAGCCATTTATATCCAACTCCCCACTTTGTATCGATGTATTCAAAACGACTATAACAACTTAACTTTTTTCTTATTTTACGTATATGTTCAGCCACAACTTGAGTATTGCCTGTCTTATTTAAATTAATCGAATCATATATCTGTTCTTTACTGAAATAATATTGAGGATTTAAAGATAGTAATTTTATAATTTCAAATTCCTTTTTTGTAATATCTATCGTCATGTTATTTACATCAATTCTATATGTATCATAATAAATGATTAATTCTTTAGTTTTTTTTATGTTGGGAGTCATACTTTGAGAATGACTTTGATTAAGTACATTTTTAATTCGAATTATAAGTTCTTCCATATAGAAAGGCTTAGGTAAGTAATCCTTTGCACCAAGCGAGAAACATTTCAGTCTAGTATCAAGATTATCTTTAGCAGTAAGAAAAATAATAGGTATATTACTCTCTTTAAGTGATTGAGCAACTTCAAACCCATCTATATACGGCATTTTAATATCTAGAATGATTAAATCAATTTTGTCATCGATTTGTTTTAAAACGTCACGTCCATTATAAGCGACAATAGTGTTAAAACCTTCTAAGTATAAACTTTCTTCTATAAATGACACAATTTTTTCTTCATCGTCGACAATCATTATGTTATACATCACAAATCACCTAAGCTTGTTTTTATAGTATTCATGTTACGCTAGAAATTATAAATGACAATGCTTGATTTCAAAACGTATTAATTTTGTACTTTTTTGATAATAGTGTAACTAAGAATTAATAATACAATTCCTAATAAAAATTGAAATATTTTTATATAAAATGGAAAGTTAAAGGTTTCTGAGAATAAATACATAAAGCCTAGATTTCTAAATCCTAAGCAGAATAAGAAATATACAAGTCCAAACATTAAGCCATTTAATGTATTACCACTAAGAATACTTGTTAATAAACATATTGATCCTATAAATAAAGTACTGGTTAAAGCAATAAACATATCTCTCAAAACAATGATATTTGAGTTAAATAAATAAAATATAAATAAATTGATTGTAATTAAGAACAGTATATAGATGATTGTTATAACTAATCTAAGCATAAATACGAATTGGTAGTCATGACACTTTGCACTAATAGTTAACTTAGACTTCTTGTTTTGATCTACAGAATAGATAGCAGTAAATAACAATATGCCTAGTATAGTAAATATTAACTCAATGTATTGTGTAACTCTCTCATGATTAAGATTAGATACACCAAAAATAAACATTCCACCAAATAATAGAATTAAAATTCCCATGTAAAGTTTGACTAAATTAGTTTTGATATCTATTAGTAAAAATTTTGGCATTAAAACCTACCTCTCTTCTTTTCAGGTCAAATATATATGTACTAAGTAGAATTAAAAGTAAACCTAAGCCAAAGTATGTAAATCTATTAGCTAAAATTTGATTGAAGTGATTATAGAAAAAAACTGCGTTAAATAAAGTATTATGTCTAGGAATCAATAGAGAACCATAGCACCCCTCAATGGCACGAGAACCTATATTTAAATTGATAAACCAAATTACTATTTGTATCATTACACCTAAATAAGAATTCAATATAATTGTGACAAACAATCCCATCGCGATAGTAAATATTAAAGTGGGTAATGTCCACAAGATTAAAATTTTATAAAAAATAAATAAAGAAAACATCGATATTTGATGTATCATCGATAAACAAGTAACAAAATATATTGATACTAATAATACTGGTAAATATGCCAAAACAAGAATAGTAAATACACGTGTAGAAATTAATTGGTATGATGATATAGATTTAGAATGAATCGTTTTAATGGCATTACTTTTTTTGTCTTGAAGAATCATTTGAGCTCCAAAAAAGAATGGAAGTATTCCTAACACTACCCCCATAATATCTGAAAAATATCTACTATATGCTCCATAATAGTACTCTTTATTTTTTATAATATTCTTCTCTTTAACATACGTGCTCTTACTCATATTCTTAATTCCAAATAATGAAATATTATTTTTAGAATATTGAGATCCCCATCCAACAACATGTGATACGCTATTAGAATAATTTTTAAACTGATGAAAATTATTCGTTTTTTTCATTTTTGATATTAGTTTCTTTATTTTAGAAATTTGTTGGTCATTTAACTTTTTTTGTTTTAAAAATCCAAATTGATACGTTTTAAAGTTATTTTGATGTACTTCGTTCTTTAATTCTTTAATTTCATTTGACATTATTATGTTTTTATCAGTAGAATACATAGTCATATTTTGAGGTTGATATACATCTGAATTAATAGGATGTTTGAGGACTTGTTGACAATTCAATACCGTGAATATAATAATCAATAAACAATAAAATAGAAATGTCTTACTAAACATTAAATGTTTAAATTCCATTATAAATAGACGCATGATTCAAACCTCCTTATTGTTTTTTTAAAAAATACATATAAGCATCTTCAAAATCAGCTTTAACTTTTTTAGCGTTTGCAACTTTTGTTTCAGAAATAAACCTAACTTTTAATTTATTTTCAATTTCTTGAGTTTTAGTAATAAATAAGTCATTTTCTCTGAATGATTCCAACTCCGATGGGGATAGATTGATTTCATAAATATGATCATCACTTTGTTGTATCAACGATGGTATGTCACCTTTATATACAAGACTTCCTTTATCTAGAATAGCAATCCTATTACAAGTTGATTCAATGTCGCTCACAATGTGAGTTGATATAATTACAATTTTGTTTTCAGCTAAATCAGATAATAAATTGCGTAGCCTTACTCTTTCTTCTGGATCTAATCCCGCCGTTGGTTCATCGACAATAATTACTTTGGGGTCATGTAAAATGGCTTGCGCTATACCTAATCTTTTTTTCATTCCACCAGATAAACTTTTAACTTTTTTATTTTTATAATCAATTAGATTAACCTTACGAAGAATTAAATCTACATATTTATCGAAATTCGTTTGATTTATTTTAGATAAAAAACCTAAATAGTATAAAACTTCCGAGACTTTCATATTAGGATAAAAATCAAAATCTTGAGGTAAGTAACCAATCATTTGTCTAATCTTTTGTGAATTCTTAATTTCAATACCATTAATTGTTACTGTTCCCTTACTTGGTTGAAGAATTGTTGCAATAATATTCATTAATGTAGATTTACCAGATCCGTTTCTTCCTAAAATACCAAACATACCATTGGGAATTACTAAATCCAATGAATTAAGCGCATCTTTCTTTCCATCATATGATTTACTCAAACCTTTGATAACTATTTCATTCATCCAAAATTAGCCTCCTTTTATATCAACATATCAAAAAGAAATCAATAATATATCAATTTTAGGAAATTCACAAAGTGTACAATTATGAAGGTTTGGTCAATATTAATTAAATTGATAAAAAATTGATAGAGTAAATGATAACTTGATATCGAGGTGATTAGATGTATATCAAAAATACAAATATACATGAAGTTTACTTTAAAAATAAAGTTTTACTAGTCAACTTCAACAATGGACAATGGGTAAGAACAAGTAGAAAATATTTTGAAGTTTTAAACAAATTGGTTGAATCTAATCAAATTGGAGATTTTATGAAGTATAAATATGTAAGTAATGTGATAGATAACTTAAAGCGGCTTTTTAACGAATTGCTTGAAATACGATACTACGTAGATGAAGAAAAAACTTATAAAGAAAATAATTTAAGTGTGTCTTTTACTCTTACAAATAAATGCAATCTTTCTTGTAGTCATTGTGCTCTATCTGCTTCTCCTTTATCACAAGATATTTTAAGTACAAATGATGTCAAATATGCAATTGATAAGATTATTGACGTCAACCCGAATACACTTATTCTAACTGGTGGAGAACCCTTTATTAGAAACGATATATTAGAAATTATTTCATATATAAGAACTAACTTTAAGAATAAGTTGGTGATTATGACTAACGGTATGTTAATCAGAAAAAAATTCATTCCATTTTAAAAAAAGAATCGTATACGTCAATAAGTGCGAAATGGCATCCTTACGTGTGCACATGGCGTCGTAGAAGTTAAATTATAATGAAAATATTGATGGTATGGATAAGGAATTAATTATCCCCCCTCCGAGAATCGGATATCAAATGCAATATTTAGGGTGATGATGGAAATAAAGTTGTTGACATAAAAAATAGAACTCATGAGCGTATTAATCTCATCAGTTCTATTTTTTATGAGTATGGATGATAATATTTTGAGCTTTTCTTACTCGCTTGGCGTGTATTCAACACTGTCAGTAAAATAAATATTTTCTCCTTTTTTCTCTACAAAAGTAAATTCAATATTTTTAGAACCTGTGGATGAACCTTTTAAATCACCTGTACCTTTTAATAACAACTTAGGGGCTTGTTCGGTTGGAATATCATATCTTTTTCTTATTTGTTTTACATTATAATCATTATTACTGAGTTGATATTTAGCTGAATAATTAGGCGCATTAGGATTATAAGATACCTCACCGTCTTTATAATCTTTTAAATCTTTAAAATTGCCATATTGTGAGAAAAACTTAAAGTTTTCTATTTCTTTTTTTATTTTTTCATCTTTTATTTGTTTAGATGGAATGAATTTATTATCAATCAATTTGACTGGATATTCTTTCTTTCGAGTCTGAAATCCTATATCACTTTTTTCTTTTACTTCAGTTATCATGAACTTACCTTTGGACGTTCTTGTATTTCGATTCATAAATAAAACCATTCGTCTAGTTTTTAAACCTTCCCCCTTTTGTTGAATATTAATACTAGAAGTTATTACCCATGTTCCTTTGTCATTTTTATTAAATTCTTCATCTCGATACCCCTCTTTATCGTATAGATCTTCTAAGTTTTTAATAGGATACATACTTAACTTTTTATTAAAACTTTTTTTGATTTCCGTTTCTTTGCTATCGTCTTTATTTATAAATCCACATCCACCAATAAAAATCGTTATTAATAAAAAACTGATGCATAAAAGTAACTTTTTAGAATGTTTCACATTTTCACATCTCTCTGTTTTTGAATTCTTTTCTAAAATCATGGTATCTTCATATAAATATTGAGTTATAATACAAATTTCTCTTTTATATTACCAAACAATAAACACCCATTCATTTTAAATTATTTTTGTATATAATTGTTATGGTTATATAGTATAAAAACCACATAGTCATATTTATGTATAACTGCGTGGTTCATCAATTATTTTTACTTATTATACGCTTCCCCTTATCAATGATATTGCTAAAAATTCCCTAAACATAATTCTACTTTTTTAATAATCGCTAATGCTCATATTTAACAACTTATTTAAATGGTACATTCTCACTTATCATACTCTCACCTATATAAGTAATAAGGTTCTGTTGCAAAGTAAAAAAATATAGCTAACC
>NZ_KV831343.1:0-3497 GCF_001837075.1 Staphylococcus sp. HMSC063F05 | reverse complement strand
TATTTACTTAGTTTTCTCTTTTTTTATCTCCAATTATTTTACTAACAATGCTTATTTTGAAAATAAAAATAAGCACTTAAAGTAAAAAGTGAAGAAAAAAATAGCCACTTTTGTCTTCAAACATGTTTTGTTTTTGGGAATATTACAAACATGATAGGATTTTCAGATAGTATTTGACATGAGCATAAGGGAATCCAGTACCACCTTAGGTGGTATTCAGCATAGCTGAAGGATTATCTTACATTCACCTTGATTAATTACTTTTTTAAAAACTATTATAAACATTGATATAACAATATTTAGAGTTAATATTAAATAGAAATTGATCGAGATTATAATCCTTAATATTGCATACTATTTACAATTGTTACAAGACCACTTTAAATTGTTTGAATACTATTATTTTTGTTGATTTCATAGGCTTCAGTCACCATCAATCCTATAAATAGGATTAATTTTTTTACCCAAATCCTATTAATCCTACTACTTTTGGTATTAATTTCAACAACAAAATCACTAAAAAAGTAATCTAAGCAATTCATACATTTGTTTCACTTTTTGAAATTGATTAAATACTTTTTTCTCAATATCAAATTCAATAATGATCATATTATTTATTTTTAAGTTCAAAAAAAGAGAAAGAATAAAACAATTTCTATACTTTTCTATGCTCAATTTTATTAAAAAGTGAATCGAAATAAAGATCATTTCATCTTTTTATTTTAATCTTCCTAAAATTATTTTAGCGAGTATCAAGAGTATTTTAAGTAACTTTAAAATGTTAAATAACGATCAAAGTATGATTTATTTTAGACTGTCTAAAGAAATAAAATAGAACAGAAAACATGCCAAATTGCATTTTCTAAAAGAAGGTGATTTGACAGTATATTTTTATATTCGGAATAAAAAAGAATATTTAACGAGTGAACTTTTTGATTTAACAGAAAGTGAAAAACAAGAAATTAATCATCAAGTGATTGATGAAATTGGAGAAGAAAAATAAAAATAAATTTCTTAAACGTTAGCAAAAAGCTAACGTTTTTTTATTGAAAATACGCTAAAAATGGCTGGGTACATTTTGGGTACAGACACAATATGATGTGGGGACAAAATGGGTACAACACAATATCTTGTGGGTACATTCTGGGTACAAAACAAATTTTAGGCACCTAATGTAAAATGTTGTAACCCTTGAAATGTCTGGCTTCGCCAGACCCACTTTTTTAAAAGGTGGCAAATTTCCCTTATGCTCTTAACTCTTGATTTGAGTTCAATTCAAAATTTGGTGTTTTTTAAAAGAAATTGCCCCTGAAGGAACTAAAAAGTTGATGAGTTTTTGAGACCTTTTATGCCAATTTTTAATTTGCATATAGATGGGCAGTGTCTAAAAATTCGTCATTGGTTTTGCTCGAATTTTTATTTTGAAATTAAAATATAATTATTTGGCTCTCATTTGCATTTTAAGAGTCGATATAAGTTTTTAGGTAATAAAAAATATAAATAACTCTAATATTTCAAAATACCGCCTTAAAATTAAAAATAAAGGTATTCTGATTTATAATAAATTAGAATATAAAAAAAGAGCCACCATTTACAATTTAGGTAGCTCTTACTCATTTTTTGACTGATTAAAAAGTGGCAAAGTATTAAAAATGAAGAAAGAATATTTTAATTATAACATAGCATTTATGATTATTTAAGAATATAAGTTATAATACATTCAAAAACATTTTTGAATGAGGTGTATTATGATTCAAACGATTGTTACTGCTGCTGTTCTTTATATTGCTACAGCAGTTGATTTATTAGTAATTTTATTAATATTTTTTGCTAAAGCAAAGACTAGAAAAGAATATAGAGATATTTATGTTGGTCAATATTTAGGGTCTATTATTTTAATATTAGTTAGTTTGTTTTTAGCTTTTGTATTAGATTATGTTCCAGAGAAGTGGATATTAGGTTTATTGGGTTTAATACCAATTTATCTTGGAATTAAAGTGGCTATTTATGATGATTGTGAAGGAGAAAAGAGAGCTAAAAAAGAATTGAATGAAAAAGGATTGTCTAAATTAGTTAGTACGGTTGCAATTGTTACGATAGCAAGTTGTGGTGCTGATAATATTGGTTTATTTGTTCCGTATTTTGTGACATTAAGTGTTGCTAATTTATTAATTACTTTATTTGTTTTTTTAATTTTAATTTTCTTCTTGGTATTTACCGCACAAAAATTAGCTAATATTCCAGGGGTTGGGGAAATTGTTGAGAAATTTAGTCGTTGGATCATGGCTGTTATTTATATAGCTTTAGGTTTATTTATTATTATTGAAAATGACACTATTCAAACAATTTTAGGTTTTATATTTTAATTTAGGGTGTGATTTTATATGAGTTATGAAAATGCTTGTGATGTAATCTGTGTACATGAGGATAAAGTTAACAATGCTTTAAATTTTTTAGAAGATGATAAATCTAAGAAATTACTTAACATTTTAGAAAAAATTTGTGATGAGAAGAAATTGAAAATCATATTATCTTTGATTAAAGAAGATGAGTTGTGTGTTTGCGATATTTCTTTGATATTGAAAATGAGTGTTGCTTCAACTTCACATCATTTAAGGCTTTTATATAAAAATGAGGTACTTGATTTTTATAAAGATGGGAAGATGGCACATTATTTTATTAAAGACGATGAAATAAGAGAGTTTTTCTCTAAAAATCAGGAGGGTTTTTGAAACGAGTTTCTTCCTGTCTTGATACTATAAAAACAAGCAAAGATATAACATAAAATCACTTATCGGAAGTTATCTATTATCGAATATTCAGAGATGATATAATATATGAGTCGCCTATCTCTCAGGCGTCAATTGACGAAGAGAGGAGGTGCATTACTTTGCTAATCATTTTCGTTCACATCATAGCACCAGTCATCAGTGGCTGTGCTGTTGCGTATTACACTTATTGGCTTAGTAAACGCAACAAATAATTAATAGGCGACTTTATAAGCCAGCATCGAAAAAATCCCCACACTATTGCAGTAGTGTGGGGATTGGTGCATTCATTGTTAATCATTTTCGTTATCTAGATTATAACACTGGTTAGTATAGGAATGCAAAAAGTAGTAATACTAGCTAGCCATACTTTATTAGTAATAAATGGTGAAAGAACATTTATAATAGAAAGACATGTTAAAATAAAAACGATGAAATTACTCATTTTAACTTTTTGATTAATTTTATGTTGGCGTTTATTGTTTATAACAAGAAGATATTAATCATAAATATTTTGTATTTCTTCAAATTCCTTAGTATTCACAAAATCCTTTTCTAAAACCTCTCGTAATTGTTGAACAGGTAAATAGTTAATAGAGTAACCTTGTATTAAACCTCTAATTAGTACACTTTCCATATATCTTTGTTCCAAATCATCAAAGATATCATGACTATAGGTTCTAGTTGCTTTAAATGGTTCTGTTGCAAAGTAAAAAATATAGCTAACCA